>CAYNQW010000020.1:7771-19483 GCA_964399415.1 uncultured Hyphomicrobiales bacterium | reverse complement strand
GGATGCCTCGACCGGTGGCTTCCACCCGGCCATTAATCCCGCCGCTATGGACAGGTTTGCCGGTGACGCAAGCACGGGCGTTGATATCGGTGGTGTGGATGCGGGAGTATTGATCAGCAATCCAAGCCATTTCCCGTTCGCCAGTTCCCATATCTGGTGCTGGCACATTCTGGCTGGGGCTGATCAAATCGCGTTTGATCAATTCATAGGCAAAACGGCGGGTGATTTGTTCCAATTCGGTTTCGGTGTAATTGCTTGGATCAATGCACAGCCCGCCTTTCGATCCGCCAAAAGGCGCTTCGACCACCGCGCATTTATACGTCATCAGCGAGGCGAGAGCTTCGACTTCGTCTTGATCAACGGCGAGCGCAAATCGAATACCGCCTTTGACCGGCTCAAGATGTTCCGAATGCACCGCCCGATAGCCCGTGAACGTTTCGATTCGTCCCCGCAAGCGAACGCCAAAACGGACAATATAGGTGGAATTACAGACTTTTATTTTTTCCGCCAATCCTGGGGCTAAATCCATTAAACCAATGGCTTGGTCAACCATAAGGTTAACGGCTTCACGGAAACTTGGTTCCGCATGAGTGAATGACGTTGATGATGCCGCGCACATGGTGTCTCTCCTTTTCGATTGTTGAGAGAAGGGGCTTCTTCAGCATTAAGTATCGGCCTGGATTGTATTCAGGTAAAGCCATTTGTCGCAAAATAAAGAGGAAATCATAAAAAGAGGTTGCGTCTATGGGTAATCCGCAAAATAGTAAAGGTTGAGATTAATCTGGAGGCAAAGATGCTAACGCAAGCGCAAGTCGACTTTTTCAATGACCATGGCTATTTGGTGGTGGAAGATGCCATCACGCCAGATCAATTGGATGCCCTAAGGCAAGATTTTGCCAATTGGGTGGAAGAAAGCCGCAGCCATGATCAGGCTTGGGGTGAGACCATCAATGGCAAATCTCGGTTTGATGTTGAAAAAGGCCATTCCCCTGAAACGCCAGCCCTGCGGCGAATCAATGCGCCTCATGAAGTTTCAGAGGCTTATTTCAACGTCATGGCGGATAGTAAGATGACCGATATGGTCGCGGATTTGATCGGCCCTGATGTGAAATTGCACCACACAAAGATCAATTCAAAATTGCCGGGATCGGCCACCGCCGTGAAATGGCATCAAGATTTTCCTTTCACCCCCCACACCAATGATGATTTGATCACGGCTCTATTGATGGTTGATGACGTGACCCCTGAAAATGGCCCTTTGGAAGTTTGGGCGGATACTCACCAAGGCGATATCCACAGCCTTTGGCATGATGGTCAGTTTACCGGCGCGGTCAGCGATGAGGTCACATCAGAAGCCTTGCAAAAACGCACCATCTGCACCGGCAAGGCTGGCAGCGTTTGCTTGATGCATACACGCCTTCTGCATGGATCGGCGCCGAATCATTCCGATGCCGCAAGGACGCTTTATATCTGTGTATATAGCGCCGCTGATGCGATGCCGATTTCACCATCCCCCGTTCCCACTAAGAATCAGGGGATGATTGTGCGCGGAGAAGATAAAGGCCTTGTGCGGTCGGTGGATTATCATATGCCGATGCCCGAATTGCCAAAAGGCGCATCCTTTTTTGACCAGCAACAAAAGAGCTGAGGAACACGATGTCACTTGATCAGGAGCAGCGCGACCTTCTTTTTGCCATCGCCAGTGATGACCATCGTTCGCCTCATTCCATGCCCGGTTGGTACTATGCAGACCACCAAGTCTTTGAATTGGAAAAAACCAAAGTATTTGCCGAAGGCTGGGTCTGCGTCGGTCATCAGAGTGAGATTTCCAAAACCGGCCAGTATATGACCGTCACCATCGGTGATGAGCCGGTGGTTATTCTGCGTGATCGCCAAGGGCAAGTGCGCGCCTATTCCAATGTCTGCCGTCATCGCGGCATGACGCTTGTCGAAGGCAAAGGCAAGGCCAGTGTCTTGACCTGCCCCTATCACGCCTGGAGTTACCATCTTGATGGCCAACTCAACAAAGCGCCTTACATGGAGGAAGTGAAAGGGTTTGATCCTAAGGCTTGCGCTTTGCCGGAATTCCAATTGGAAGAATGGCTGGGGTTTGTTTTTGTCAATATCAGTGGGACGGCGTCACCCTTGCGTCCACAACTGGCCGACATGGAGCCGTTTTTAGCAAATTACCATCCCGAAGAACGCCACAGCACCGAGACTTGGTTTGAAGAATGGCAGACCAATTGGAAGGCGTTGATTGAAAACTTCATGGAAGCGTATCACTTGTCGGTGACCCATGCGGTGACTCTTGATCACATCACGCCCACAGAACTTTGTGAAAAATTGGCGTCAGGGCAAGGTTTTACCGCGTATCGATCCAATTACCGCCCGTCATCGCCTCAACGCGAGCCGTTTCCACCTTCATTAACCGCGCAAGAACGCCGATCTTCGGTTTTGTTCAATGTCTATCCGAATTTTGTCATCACCGTTGGGCCGAATTGCGCGGTGTTTTTGATCTTGTTGCCGGTTCGCGCTGAAAGCGTGGTGATCAAAATGGGCGTGCTGATTCAGGACGGTGCTGACGACCTGCCGGAAACCAAAGCCTATATCGACCTTGCCCACGAATTTAACGCAGAAGACAAAGCCACCCTTGAAGCAATGCAGAAAAACGCGAAAACCGCTTTCCGCCCGATGGCCGCTCTTGCGCCTGAGGACTATGAAGGTACAATTTGGGATTTCACCCGCCGAATGGCGACATTGCTGACAGGGTCTTAACATGTTGCCCGATCGGATTAATACTGTTGTGGTTGGCGCAGGTCAGGCTGGACTAGCCATGAGCGCGCATCTTAAAGATCAGGGCATTGAACATCTGGTGTTGGAGCGTGATAGCATCGCTGAACGTTGGCGCAACGCCCGTTGGGATAGCCTTGTGATGAACGGCCCTGCTTGGCATGATCGCTTCCCAGCAATGGAATTTGAAGATTGGGATCCGGATTCTTTTCCCGGCAAAGACGCGGTGGCGGATTATTTTGAAACTTTCGCCAAGCGCATGGATGCGCCTATTCATTGCGGCGTTGATGTCACTCTTGCTGAACCGCTGCCGGACGGTGGGTTTCGCGTTGAGACGTCAAAAGGTGTTGTCCATGCTCAGCATATTGTGGCGGCTACCGGACCATTTCAAATCCCAGTCATCCCGCCGGTGGTGCCGGAAGGGGTGATCGCTCAGATTCATTCCTTTGATTATCATAACCCAGAGCAGCTCCAAGACGGCGCGGTGCTGGTGGTGGGCGCCGGGTCTTCTGGCGCGCAAATCGCCGATGAATTGTTGCGCGCCGGACGTGATGTCTATTTGTCGATTGGCCCCCATGATCGCCCGCCACGGTCTTATCGCGGCAAAGATTTTGTGTGGTGGCTAGGGGCGCTAGGCAAATGGCAGTTGAAGACGCCTCCCGCAGGCCGCGAGCATGTGACCATTGCCGTGTCAGGGGCATATGGCGGCAAAACGGTGGATTTCCGAAAATTTGCTCACCGCGGCATGACCCTGTTAGGCATGACCCAAAGCTATGACAATGGCGTGCTGAAGATTGCGGATGATCTTGCCAAAAACATTGCGGAAGGCGACGCCAATTACCTTGGCCTTTTGGCGGAAGCCGATGCCTATATTGACGCCAAGGGATTGGATTTTCCGCTGGAAGAAGAGGCTAAAGTTTTGGATGACGATCCAGATTGCTTGTCCCATCCCATTCGGGAACTGGATTTGAGCAACGCCGGGGTGAAGACCATCATCTGGGCGACGGGCTATGTGCAGGATTTTACATGGCTCAAAGCCAATGCGTTTGACGATCAGGGCAAACCCAAGCATCATCGCGGCGTGGCGGCGGAAGATGGCATTTATTTTCTAGGCTTGCCGTGGTTGTCAATGCGGGGATCATCCTTCATCTGGGGGGTGTGGGAAGACGCTAAATATCTGGCGGATCACATTGCCCAACGCCAATCTCGTGGTTAGGCCATATCCATGAGCGCAACCACCGCCATCCTTGCTGACCTGATCGCCTTTCCCACGGTCAGTCGAGACTCCAACCGAGCCTTGATCGACTATTGCGCGGATCGCCTTGATCAAGCAGGGGTGGCTTGTCAAATTATTGAAGATGAGACTGGCGGCAAGGCGAATCTTTACGCCACCATCGGCCCTGACGACCAACAAGGGGTCATGCTCTCTGGCCATACGGATGTGGTGCCTGTGGATGGTCAAAATTGGACAAAACCACCTTTTCAAGCGGTTGAAGATCAAGGCCGAATTTACGGTCGCGGCACCGCCGATATGAAAGGGTTTGTGGCTTCTGCTTTGGCGGCAGGCTTGGCGGCGGCAAAGACACCTTTGAAGACCCCATTGCATCTTGCGTTTTCGTATGACGAAGAAATTGGCTGTGTGGGCGTGCGTTCAATGATTGATATGCTCAAAAATGCGCCCATTAAACCCTTGATGTGTATTGTTGGCGAGCCTACCCATATGGCGATTGCCACAGGCCACAAAGGCAAAACAGCGATTGAAGCCACGTGCATTGGCGCTGAAGCTCATTCCGCTTTGGCGCCGCAAGCCGTCAACGCCATTCATCTGGCTTGTGATTTGATCGCAGAAATCCGAAAATTGCAGGATGATATTGCCACCCAAGGCACGCGCGACGAGGCTTATGAAATTCCCTATACCACGCTCCATGCAGGCATCATCCATGCCGGGGTGGCGCTCAACATCGTGCCTAATCACGCTCAAGTGAAATTTGAGATTCGCAATTTGGCTGAAGATGATCCCGGGCAGATATTATCACGGTTGAAAGACGCGATTGCACCGATCATCGAAGTGGCTCAAACGAAAGCCCCTCAAGCGGATATTGCTTTTGAAATCACCAACACTTACCCGGGGCTTGAAACAGCCCTTGATGCTGAGGTGGTGGATTTGGTGTCTTCGCTAACCGGCGGTAATGCGCGCATCAAGGTTGCTTTTGGCACAGAAGGCGGGTTGTTTGCCCGCGATCTTGGGGTTCCGACGGTGGTTTGTGGCCCGGGGTCAATGGATCAGGGGCATAAACCTGATGAATATGTCAGCCTTGAGCAATTGGCGGCGTGCGATGCGATGCTGGCGGCGCTTAATCAACGGTTGGTGACGGGTCTTTAACCCTTATTCATCCCCCGGCACCCCATAACTTGGAGCAGATCGCGGATCAAGGGCGCGGGTGACATAATCGTTCATTTGAGGCTTGTAGACTTGCCATGCGTTGGCGATGGCTTCAATGGGGCAATCTTCGGTCCAATCGCATCGCAATTCCGCCAAAGGCCAATCTTGCTGATCAACCAGCAACATCCCGGCGGAATGCACGGGGCCAGCTTCACCACCAGCCTGTAGGGCGGCGCGCATGGCCGCGATCAAACGATCCCCCAGATGACCGTCTGAAGCATGAAAGGCCAAGACCATCGCTTCAGGAATCGTATCATTGGCAAGCAAATTGCCGGCGGCGGCGGCGTTCACCGATTGATATTCGGTATGGATGCCAAGCGAGTTTTCCCCAGAATGGATCGCGGTTCGGCCTTCGGCATCCACCGCCAGCAATTGCCGATAGACGGTGTGTTCAGCCTTGGCGATCACCGCGGCGACCGCATCGGCTGCCGATTGACCTTTGGCCATGGCGTCTAAGGTTGCGGGCCCCAAGCGAGGGTCGGTCACGTTTTGACTGGCAACCGCGCCAACACCTGCGCGGGCATAGGCGCAACGAGCCGCCACAGCGGGTGATGATGATGACACGGCAAGACCAAACTGACCGGTGGTTTCACAACGTGCGACAATGGAAAAGGTCATGGTTTTATCCTAATCAGGGATGACAGCGGTGGCATCAATTTCCACCAGCCATTCGGGACGAGCCAAAGCCTGCACCACCAAGCCTGTGCAAACAGGATGCACGCCTTTGATATACTCACCCATGGTGCGATAAACCGCCTCGCGGTGACGAATATCAGTGATATAGACAACCAATTTGACCACATGCGCCATCTCACCGCCGGCTTCTTGAACCAGTTGGCGGATGTTCTGCATCACTTTATGGGTTTGTTCGGTGGGGTCATGGCTGTCGATGTTTTTCGCATCATCTAGATTTTGGGGGCATTGGCCGCGCATCCAGACGGTTTTACCGCCTTGGGTGACCACCGCTTGACACAAATCATTATCAAGATTCTGTTCAGGGTAGGTTTCTTTGGTGTTGAATTTGCGAATACGATGATGCGCCATGGGGTTTCTCCTTGTTATCTGGCTGAGACCATAAGAGCCAGAATGCTTTGTGTTATCGTCTCAAACAACGCCAGAAATGCAACCGAAAAGATCGTCAGAAATGATGGTCTTGCAATTCTTAATGGATCAGGTGAGACTGCAAAAAACACCATCAAGACAGGATGTCAAATCAGGTCATGTCAAGTTTCACCAAACCGTTCACTCAGCAAGAAGCCATCCCTCAAAACGGCATTGACCGTGCGGTTGAAATACTGCAATCGGGACGGCTTCATCGTTATAATCTCGTTGAAGGCGAGGCATCAGAAGCCAGCCTCTTGGAACAAGAATACGCCCGCTATCAAGGGGCGGATTACTGCTTGGCGTGCACGTCAGGCGGGTATGCCATTGCCCTTGCGCTTCGTGTCGTGGGGGTGAAGCCAGGGGATCAGGTCTTGGCCAATGCCTATACCTTAGCGCCCGTCCCCGGGGCGATCCACAATGTTGGCGCCACGCCGGTCTTGATTGAAATTGACGATAACTATCACATTGATTGCGATGATTTGGAGGCTAAAGCCGCTTCATCAGGCGCTAAAGTGTTGTTGCTGTCGCATATGCGCGGCCATATTGCTGATATGGATCGGATCACCAGCATTTGTGATGCTCATGGAATCACTTTGGTTGAAGATTGCGCGCATACCATGGGGGCGACGTGGCGCGGCATTAAATCAGGGAATTTTGGCAAGGTCGCGGCTTTTTCCACTCAAACCTATAAGCATATGAATTCTGGGGAAGGCGGTTTATTGACCACCAATGATCCAGAATTGGCCGCGCGCGCGGTGGTTTCGTCTGGCTCATACATGCTTTATGGCCGCCATGGGGCAATCCCTGCAGAAGATGTTTTTCAAAAAGTCCGTCTGGAACAGCCCAATTACTCAGGCCGGATGGATCATTTAAGAGCGGCGATTTTAAGAGCGCAATTGCCGTTGCTGGATGAGAATATTCGCCGTTGGAACAGTCTTTATAACACGCTTCACGCGCGGTTTTCCGCCATGGATGGTGTGAGCATCCCTCTACGCAAACAGCATGAAGCCTATGTCGGGTCATCCATCCAGTTCAAAGCCGAAGGCTTGAGCCGTTCCGCGATCCCCGATTTTCTCAGCCGCTGCGCTAAGCGTGGGGTCGAACTCAAATGGTTTGGTGAGGATGAACCAAAAGCCTTCACCAGCCGTTATGATTCTTGGGTTTATATCGAGGATATGCCGCATTTGCCCAAGACGCTTGAGGTCTTGTCAAAGACCATTGATATGCGGGTGCCGCTAACCTTTAGCGAGAAAGACTGCACCCTCATCGCTGATATCATCGAAGAAGAAATGAGCATTTCATGTTCGCATCCGTAGATATTGATCCATCGGGGCAGATCGTCACCTTAACCCCAAAAAACTCAAGTCAATCACCGCTTCGGTTTCATGCGGTGTGGATGCGCGATAATGCGCCTGACCCCGATACAAAATCACCGAGCAATGGCCAACGGCTGATCACGCTTCACGATATTCCAGCAGAGATTTCCATCACCAAAGCGGAGGTCTTGGATGATCGCGTAAAAATCACGTTCAACGACCGTGATCTTGCGGTGACGTTTGATGCGTCATGGCTTGAAGCCAATGCTTATGACCGCAGTCATGGGCATTCATCGCTTTGGTTTAATCCAAGCCTTTCGCTTTGGGATGGGCAGGTGAGCCTTCTGGAAGGTGAGTATCAGCAGGTCATGACCCAAGATGCCGCCAAGCGCGATTGGCTGGATGGCTTGGCGCGATATGGATTTGCCAAATTGTCAGGCGGGCCTGTGGAAAGCGGCGCTCTAATCGACGTGGCGGAGATGTTTGGCTATGTCCGCGAAACCAATTACGGCAAATGGTTTGAGGTGCGAACAGAAGTCAATCCGGTGAATTTGGCTTACACCGGGTTAGGCCTACAGGCGCATACCGATAATCCTTATCGTGATCCCGTGCCAACCATGCAAATTCTCTATTGCTTGGAAAACGCCGCGGAAGGCGGAGACAGCATCGTGGTGGATGGGTTTCAATGCGTCCAGCGTTTGATGGACGAAGACCCAGAAGCCGCTGAATTGCTCAGCCGATATTGCGCGCGGTTTCAATATCAAGGCTCTGCTGGGGTGGCGTTGCAATCGCGGCGACCCATGATTGAAACCACCCCTGATGGCGAGGTGATCTGTATTCGATTTAACAACCGTTCCTCGGCGGCTTTCACCGATATTCCTTTTGACGATATGCAGGCTTATTACCGTGCTTATCGCCGGTTGGGGGAATGGATTGATGATCCCGCGATGCAGGTGGCGTTCAAACTTGAACCCGGG
This sequence comes from uncultured Hyphomicrobiales bacterium, assembly GCA_964399415.1. Taxonomy (GTDB): domain Bacteria; phylum Pseudomonadota; class Alphaproteobacteria; order Puniceispirillales; family UBA1172; genus JAGWAQ01. The sequence goes on along the minus strand of CAYNQW010000020.1, from coordinate 10,853 downwards.
GAATGTTTTGTGGTGGATAACACTAGGGTTTTGCACGCCCGCAAAGGTTATACAGGCGAAGGTCACCGTTGGCTGCAAGGCTGTTACCCTGATAAAGATGGGTTGTTGTCAACGCTATCATCCATGCGCAATAGGGGATAACCATGACCGCTTCCACCCCAACCGTGAAACAAACCTTGGCCATTATCGAAGGTATTTTTACCGATCATGGTCAACAGAATTATTTGGGCGAAGATGTCACCATGGCAGAACACATGATGCAGGCTGCCCATATGGCAGAACGTCAAGGCGGTGATGATTTGACCGTGGTGGCGGCGTTGTTGCACGATATTGGGCATTTCACCTCAGCCTTCGGGACGTTTTCAATGGACGATACCGAAGACCGTTATCATGAAGATGCTGGTGCGGAAGTGCTGGCTGGATTATTCCCTGAAACAGTGGTGGCGGCGGTTCAGCATCATGTCGCGGCAAAACGTTATCTTTGTGCCACCGATCCTGAATATTTTGATGGGTTGTCAGAAGCCTCGCGCCATTCCTTACGCTTGCAGGGTGGGCCGATGAATGCCGAAGAAGTCAACGCTTTTGCCCAGAACCCGCATCTGGAGCGTATTTTGACGGTGCGCCGCTGTGATGATGGAGGCAAAGTATCGGGTCAGGACACCCCTGATCTCGCGCATTTTATGACGGTGGTTGAGCGCGTGCTCACCGATTTCCATGCCCAAGAAATGACGGCGTCTTGAACCCGCGGTCAACCCAGATTGGGAGGATAATAATGGAAGGGAATGGTGCTGCTGAATGGACTTGAACCATCGACCTCTCCCTTACCAAGGGAGTGCTCTACCGACTGAGCTACAGCAGCGCTAGCGGTTATGTATCAGCACACGCGATCAGATGCAAGATCGAAGCTGCATCTTATTCAAAAATTAATCACGGAAGTTTCAGCAAAAAACGGACAATTTTTCGGGTTCGATCTGAAAATAGGGAAGGCGTGAAATAAGCCCCCGCCGCCCGTTTGCTGGCCTCACCATAAGTGGGATAGGGGGCGATATAAGAGGCCATCGCGCCAATTTTCATTTTCTTGGAGATCGCAAGAACCCAAGGCTGAATCATTTCACCAGCGTGAGGCGCGAGAATGCTAGCGCCCAAGATGCGGCCTTTGCCATCCACCACAGCCACCACTTTGCCTTCCGTCCGCAATTCTGCGCGCGCGCGATCATTGCCCGAAAGACTGAATTCAACTTCTTTGGCGGCGAGGCCTTGGTCTTTGGCGGCGTCAAGGGTTAGGCCAACATGCGCCAATTCAGGGTCGGTGTAAGTGCACCATGGCACCGCGCTATCGTCAATTTTTGCAGGCAGGCGGAACAGCGTGTTGCGAATGACAATGCCCGCGTGATACCCCGCGACATGCGTAAATTGCATCCGCCCTGCCGCGTCGCCAATGGCAAAGACGCGCTTATTGCTCGTCCGTAAGCGGCGATCCGTGGTGATGCCTTGGCGTTGATACTCAATCCCCGCTGTTTCCAGATCAAGCCGTTCCAGATTAGGTTTGCGTCCCGTCGCGATCAGCAGATGACTCCCCTTTACGGTGCCGATGCCGTCTACTTCAACCTGAATAGCCCCTGATTTGCCGGATACCGCCGTCACGCCATGGCCTTCAATCAAGGTGATGCCATCGGCCTCAAGCCGAGGTTTTAGCAACCCAACAAGCCCTTGATGGTCACGCGGCATAATGCTTGGCGCGCCTTCAATGACGGTGACAGGGATGCCCAATCTGGCGTGTGCTTGCGCCATTTCGATGCCAATCGGACCGCCGCCAATAATCACCAAATGGTCAGGCTTGGTGCGATCGGTGAAGATGGTCTCATTGGTCAAATAAGGGGTGGTGTCGATGCCGGGGATGGGCGGAACAAAGGCAGATGATCCGGTGGCAATGACAATATATTTGGGGCGAACCACATAACGGCCACCGCTGACCTCAAGGCGGCCTGTAAAGCGACCGTATTCTTCAATCACCTTTACCCCAAGCCCGCGAAATCGTTCAGGGGAATCATGGGGGGCAATCCCGGCGATGACATTGGCAACATGTGTTTTGACAGCGTCAAAATCGACATCTGCACCATGGCCGATGATGCCCATCTCCGGCTTGCCCTTTGCGGCAGTGGCGGCTTTTGCGGCGGCCAGCATCGCTTTTGAGGGGACGCAGCCATAATTGAGGCAGTCGCCGCCCATAAGGCCGCCTTCAAACAACACAGTATCCGCGCCCATTTGCGCGGCACCAGCGGCAAGGCTGAGGCCGCCAGAGCCACCGCCAATAATACAGAGATGAGGGGTTAAGACCGTCATATCAGTTGCCTTTCTTTATAAATTTTTGAACAAGAATGGGGATCAGCGCCAGCACCCCAAGGCCAACAAGCGGCGCAATGATGCGAATATCCCCAAGCGTTGAAAGATCAGGCGCTTTGCCAGCGGACAGCACCGCATCAAAGCCGCGCCCAACCGCGACATAAACCGTTGTTCCAGGCGCGATGCCTATCAAGGTTGCGAGGATGTATTGAGATGTTCGCATCCCCAATAAAGCAGGCGCGATATTCACCGCCCAGAATGGCGCCAGCGGTATCAATCGTAAAGCAAGAAGCCAAAAAAACGGCTGTTCATGAAAGCCCTTTGATAATTTTGTCATAAAAGGCCCGGCGCGTTTGGACAAGGTGTCGGCCAATGCTCCGCGTGCCGCCAAAAATAAAATCAACGCCCCGAGGGTCGCCGCGACAATAATAATTGGCGCCGCAAGATAGCCCAGCACCGCGCCGCCTGTCAGCGTTAACGGCGTGGCGATGGGCAAGCTAAACGCCACGACAATCACATAAAGGAAAAAGAACATCACCACGGCTAAGATCAAGTTTTCCGCCACCATTGCGGTGATGGCGTTGTAATTTTCCGCCAAAGCTTTGATCGACACAAACCGCCCGAGGTCAAAAGCCAAGAATAAAATCAAACCAAGGCCTAGGATGATTAAAGGGAGAAAGTCTTTGATGGATTTGGATTTAATGGCCATGGGATCATCGTTTCATTGATCGTGTTGTTG
>CAYNQW010000020.1:0-7671 GCA_964399415.1 uncultured Hyphomicrobiales bacterium | reverse complement strand
TCCCTTAATTGCGCCTCAAGAGATAAACTATCACAGTTTTGTTATCCAACTATCGGTCAGGAGTTGAAAAAATCCAAATCACAACTCTGTGATCAGCCTATTTTGTAATGCTGAGACCCTGCATTGATGCTGTAAATCAATGCCATCTTCTAGCCACATGAACAAGGTAGTGAAAGGAATGTCTTTTAATAAAGAGCGAAAGCAGATTATATTATGACTTCACGCGTTGCGCTTTGCCCTGACCCGATCATCACTGCCATAACTTTATCGAAAATGTCTTCCTCGAAAATGTCTTCACAAAAACCATCTTCTTCCAAAGACCCAACAGTGGCACGCGCCGAAACCATCAGTGAACAAGAAAAACGCCAGCAACGTCTCGCGGAAGCATTGCGCGCCAATCTGCGCCGCCGCAAAGCCCAAAAAAGAGGCCGTGCCGATACAAAATCCACCGATGCAAATAATACAAAGCCAACGGAAAAGGGTGCCAATCATGGATAAATTGCTGATCAAAGGTGGTGCTACTCTTGACGGGGTGATCTCAATTTCGGGGGCGAAAAATGCCGCCCTGCCGTTGATGGCCACGGCGTTAATGGCGGAACAAGGCTTGGTGCTGGATAACCTGCCGCGGCTGGCGGATATCGAATGTATGTGTGAATTGCTGGATCACCTTGGCGTGGCGTCTGATCGCGAAGGCGACACGGTGCGGTTTCAGCCTGCTTCGCCAATCGTCACCGATGCGCCTTATGATATTGTGCGAAAAATGCGCGCGTCGGTCTTGGTGCTTGGGCCATTATTAGCCCGACACGGCCACGCGAGGGTGTCCTTGCCCGGCGGATGCGCGATTGGCACTCGACCTGTCGATTTGCATATCATGGCGATGGAACGTCTTGGCGCGACGGTGACCTTGGACGATGGCTATGTTATTGCCGAAGCCAAGGATGGGCTGAAAGGCGCTGAAGTGATTTTTCCAATTGTGAGCGTTGGCGCCACGGAAAACGCCATGATGGCGGCGGCGCTGGCGGAAGGCCAAACCGTGCTGATCAACGCCGCCCGTGAACCTGAAATCGCCGATCTTGCCAATTGCTTGAACGCGATGGGGGCAAAAGTATCAGGTCATGGCACGGAACGCATTGTCATTGATGGCGTCTCAAGCCTTGATCAATGCCGTCATCGGGTGCTGGCAGATCGCATCGAAGCAGGCACATTCGCGCTGGCAGCCGCGATCACCCGTGGTCAGGTGACGTTAACTAATCTTGAACCTCAACATTTGGCGGCGTTGTTCGCGGCGATGGCGCAAAGCGGGGTTGACGTTGAAATCGCTGGGGATCAAGTGACCATCACGGCTGAAGATCGACCGCGTTCGGTGGATATTGTTACCGATCCCTATCCGGGATTCCCCACCGATTTGCAGGCGCAATTTATGGCGCTGATGACTTTGGCCAATGGCACATCGACCATATCAGAGACAATATTTGAAAACCGGTTCATGCATGTTCCTGAATTGGCGCGGATGGGGGCACAGATCCAGGTCAATGGTGGACAGGCTTTGGTGCATGGCGTTGATGGTTTGAGGGCAGCCCCCGTCATGGCCACGGATTTGCGCGCTTCGGTATCGCTGGTTTTGGCAGGGTTGGTTGCTAATGGTGAAACCATCTTGCAACGCGTCTATCACCTTGATCGCGGCTATGATCGGTTGGAAGAAAAACTCAGCGGTTGTGGAGCGAATATTCGCCGCGTATCATCATAAATTGATTGTGTTGGAGCGCATCATGTCCTCGTTAAAATTAACCGTCCATGATGAAGATGATCTGATGGTGCTGTCGTCGTTATTGCAAGACGCCACGGTATTGATTGGCGATATGGGCTATGACGAGGATAAAAACCAATTCCTGATGGTGGCCGCCCGATATATCCGCGATGATGATGGCAGCGCAAGGCGGCATTTGATCGGTGTCAATTTCGATCAGGTGACTGGCCTGAAACGCAAAGGGTTTTCGCCAAAAGATCGTGATGATGTGTTGAATCTGCTAGCCATACAGGCGCAAGATGCGCATATTGAGGTGGTTTTTGCTGGTGCGGCAATGCTTCGGCTTGAAACTCCGGTCATAAGGGTTTATGCCGCTGATTTAGGAGAAGGATGGTCAACACAATTTCAACCCGGCCATCAAGCATAACCGAAACATTTTTGGCCATCGGCTGATCAGACTAGGGCTGAACAATAGAGATCATCATGTCAGAGCAATTGACAGAAATACAGGCATCGTCAGGCTTGACTCAAGAAGCATCAAGCCAACAAGCGGCAAAGAGCAAATCGCCTGAGACCATGGTCTTGGCTTTGCCCAAAGGCCGTATCCTGAAAGCCATTCGCCCGATCTTGAAAGCCGCAGGGATCGAGCCGGAAGACGGGTTTTTTGATGAAAACGATCGCCGCTTGCGGTTCAGCACCGCGGCCAAAGGTGTTGATGTCATTCGTGTTCGCAGTTTTGACGTCGCCACTTTCATCGCCTTTGGCGCCGCGCATATGGGCGTGGCAGGGTCTGACGTCTTGATGGAATTTGATCATCCTGAAATTTACGCGCCCGTTGATCTTGGGGTTGGCACGTGCCGGATGGTGGTGGCCAGCACCATCGAAACCGCCGAAAAAGACGATCCGCGCAGTTGGAGCCATGTTCGTGTTGCGACCAAATACCCAAATGTCACGCGCAAGCATTTCGCCACCAGAGGGGTGCAAGCGGAATGCATCAAATTAAACGGCGCGATGGAATTAGCCCCGGGCTTGGGATTATGCCGCCGGATTGTTGATTTGGTGGAAACTGGATCAACCCTTAAAGCCAATGGCTTGGTCGAGGTGGAAGAAATCGCGCAAGTCTCTAGCCGATTTGTGGTGAATCGCGCGGCGTGGAAAACCCGCCCCGATGAAATCGGCGGTTTTGTGCAGAAAATCAGGGATGCGGTTCATGCCCGTTAGATTAAACACTCGCGACGCGGGATTTGCGCTGGCGTTTCAAGCATTGCTGAATTCAAAACGCGAAGATAGCGCCGATGTTTCTCAAGCGGTTGCGGCGATCATTAGCGATGTGATCACCCGGGGCGACCAAGCGGTGCTGGCTTTGACCCAAAAATTTGACGGCGTCACGGCGGCTTCAATGGCTGAATTAGCCTTAGGCGCGGATGATTTGGCCGCGGCTTATCACCGGATTGATGAGGATTTGAAATCAGCCTTGAACACCGCCGCGCATCGCATTCGCGCGTTTCATGAGCGGCAATTGCCTAGCGATATTGCCTATACTGATGATGCAGGGGTTGGGCTAAGTTTGCGGCATACGCCGGTCGATGCCGCCGGACTGTATGTTCCGGGAGGCAAGGCCGCTTACCCATCATCAGTATTGATGAACGCGCTTCCAGCAGCCGTGGCAGGGGTTGACCGCCGGGTGATGGTGGTGCCGACCCCTGATGGGGTGATTAATGATATGGTGTTGGCCGCAGGTCATGTTGCGGGCATCAGCGAAGTCTGGCGCATTGGCGGCGCGCAAGCGATTGCGGCGCTGGCCTATGGCACGGAAAGCATCGCGGCGGTGGATAAAATCGTTGGCCCGGGCAATGCCTATGTCGCGGCGGCAAAGCGACAGGTTTTTGGCAAGGTTGGGATTGATTCAATCGCCGGTCCTTCGGAAATTTTGGTCATGGCCGATGGGGGCAATGCTGCCGATTGGGTGGCCATGGATTTGCTCAGCCAAGCAGAGCATGATGAATCGGCTCAAGCCATTTTGATCACCGATGACGCTGGATTTGCTCAAGCGGTTTCCGATGCGGTAGATGCCATCTTGCCAACCCTGCCGCGCGTTGAAGTGGCGGGCGCGTCTTGGCGGGATCACGGCGCGGTGATTGTCGTTTCAGACTGGGATGAAGGCGCAGACCTTGCGAACCAAATTGCCGCCGAACATCTGGAAATTATGACCGATGATCCAACGGCACTAGCCGCTAAGATCAGGCATGCTGGCGCGATTTTCCTTGGACGCTGGACGCCGGAAGCGATTGGCGATTATGTCGCTGGCCCTAATCATGTTTTGCCAACGGCGCGGACGTCACGGTTTTCTTCAGGGCTTGGGGTGTTGGATTTCATGAAGCGCACCACCATGGTGGATTGCGATGCTGATGCGCTGGCGGCGATTGGCGCTGCGGCGGTGACCTTGGCGAAGGCTGAAGGGCTAGACGCCCATGGTTTATCCATTTCAAGACGGTTAAATAGGTGATGCGATGACGCCTTCAGATGGCCAATCCTCATCATCGGAAGACCGCCGGATTGTTCGCATTCATCTCGATCAGCCTGATGCCCCGCGATTGACCCCGGAAGCTGAGCATGAACGGTCGATTGCGATCTATGATCTGATCGAAGACAATAGTTTTGCCTTGCCAGAACAAGATGGCCCGTATCATCTGGTGATGCGATCTGATGCCCGCCATATCCATTTTGATATTCGCAATATCGAAGATGTGCCTTTGGCCGGATTTTTTCTAGCGATGGGGCCGTTGCGACGGATTATCCGCGATTACAAATTGGTATGCGACAGTTACTACGAAGCGATCCGCACCAAAACGCCGTCGCAAATTCAAGCGATTGATATGGGGAGGCGGGCGTTGCATAACGAAGGCTCAAGCCTGTTGCAAGAACGTCTGGATGGCAAAGTAGAGATGGACAACAACACGTCACGACGCCTTTTTAGTTTGATCTGTGTGTTGAAGATGCGGGGGTTATGATGTCAAAGAAACCTCTGCCCAGCACGGTTTTATTCGCTTGTACCCATAACATGATCCGCTCACCTATGGCTGAAGCGTTGATGAAATCTATGTTTCCGGGGCAAATATTTGCCGATAGTTGCGGCTTAAGCGCTGGTGTTGCTGATGGGTTTGTCATCACGGTCATGGATGAGATTGGTATTGATCTGTCTAACCATGAACCTAAAAGTTTTGATGACCTTGAAGATGAATTCTTTGATTTGATCATCTGTTTTTCAGATGTGTCTTACGCCATGGCGCTGGATATGGCGCAATCAAAATCCACAGAAGTGGAATTTTGGCCGGTTTATGACGCGGCATTGGCGAGCGATAATCGCGAAGAACGGCTAACCGCTTATCGCCTTGTCCGCGATGCGATTGCTCAAAAACTCAAAGATCATTTCGGCAACCCTGAGGGCGAAAACAAATAAAACGCTTGACCGCAAGGGATCAGTCGGTCACAAAACGAATACTTATCAACTGTAAAGCAGGACATTCGCATGGCCAAAGAAGATCTTATTGAGTTTTCCGGGACAGTTTCCGAATTGCTGCCGAATGCAATGTTTCGCGTAAAACTCGATAATGACCATGAGGTTTTGGCTCATACGAGTGGCAAAATGCGCAAAAACAGAATTCGGGTGCTTGCTGGCGACCGCGTCAATGTGGAAATGACCCCCTATGACTTGACCAAGGGGCGGATTACGTTCCGTTTCAAGTAATCACGCCGCGTCACGATTGTTCCATCAAGCGTTTGCGATCGGGGTGACAGATGCCGAATAAACCATCATCGCTCGTGTTGGCTTCGGCCTCACCACGTCGGCTTGAATTGCTGGCGCAGATCAACATTATTCCCCAGGCTGTGATGCCGGCGGAAATTGATGAAACACCGCTTACCAATGAACGCCCCCGCGATTACGCCAAACGCATGGCGCGGGAAAAATTAGACGCTGTTCTCCCTAAGATTGACGATGCCTTTTGCTTGGCTTCCGATACGGTGGTGGCTTGTGGCCGCCGAATTATGGGGAAGCCGCAAGATCAACACGAAGCGCGGGGCTTTCTCAATTTACTGTCTGGCCGCCGCCATCAAGTGATGACCGCCATCGCGATTGCCGCGCCGCCTTCGACCAGCGGAAGTATCAACATTGTTGAACGGCTCAGCGTGAGTACGGTTAAATTTAATCGGCTGGATCGCCGCCAAATCGACGATTATCTTGCCTCCAACGAATGGCAAGGAAAGGCGGGGGGCTATGGTATTCAAGGGCTAGCGGCTCAGCATATCGCTTGGATTGAAGGCTCTTATTCCGCGATTGTTGGCTTGCCGCTATTTGACGTGGCGCAGGGGTTGCGTGGGTTAGGCTTTGATGGTCAGTGATGATCTCATTCTGCTCGATGATTTGCCGTTTTATCGGCGCGTGGCATTGATCCGTGGCGGTGTGCTGGATCAATTATGGGTTGATGATGCCGCCGCGTCCTTGCCGCAACCCGGGGCGGTTTTAGCCGCCCGTGTCGCGCAGGTCTTCCCTCAACATGATCGCGCTCAACTTGATCTTGGCGCGGCTTACCCGGATTTGTCAGCAAGTTTACGCCTCAATCCAACAAATAAAATAAAGCCAGGGCAATTGGTGGCCGTGACGGTGGCCGCTTTACCGCGGGAAAACAAACCTTTGCAGGTCAAGATGAAGGGCGATCTTGCGGCGGCTGATTTGCCCTCCTCGCCGGGATTGATCGCGCCTGCGCCCGATGCGCTTTCCTTAGCGCAATCCGCCGCGCCTGAATTTGCGATTTACCATGATGCGACCGGCGATTTATGGGCGCGTTATGACATTGATGCCGCTATTAATACCGCCTGCCAATCTATTGTTTCCTTGCCAGAAGGGGGGGTGGTGCAGATCAACACGCCGCCGGGCGCCGCGGTGATAGATGGCGATAGCGGCGACAGCCGACTTTCGCCGTTTGATTTGGCTAAGGCCATGGTGCCTCTTTTGATGCGGCAACTCCGCTTGCGGCGGATCGGTGGGCCGATTGTCATCGACTTCCCGCGCCTTCCCCCTGACCAGCAAAAACAGATCCATCATCGCATGAAAACCGAAGCGCGGCTTGATCCCTTAAAGCCGTCCTTGCATGGGTTTACCCGGGGTGGGCTTTATACCATGGCGCGGCCTTGGCAGGGCAAAATGCTAGCGGATGATCAAGACGCTAAAGGCGTTCGGATTGGGCGCGAGGCGTTGCGGTTGATCCGCCAGCATCGCGCCACTCAACGCGCAGGAGGGGTGGTGCTTCGGATGCATCCTGAAGGCTACGCTTGGCTACATGATGAAGGAAAATCAGCGTGGGATATTCTGCGCGGCGGTCTTGCTTTTTTGGTTGAATTCCGTTCAGATGACGACGTGGCCGATGTCATCCTTGATGAATTTAGCCACCGGTAACGATGAAAAGCATCTAACCTTTAAGGGAAACTCGCATGGCCGTTCGATGCCCCACCTGCTCAAAACCTGCGGAAAAACCCCATAGCCCGTTTTGCTCACGGCGGTGCGCGCAAGCGGATTTGGGGCGATGGTTTTCGGGGCAATATGGCGTTCCTTCGGCGGAAGACCCTGATGGCGCTGACCTCGAAGCCCTTGAAGAAGCGATTGCCGAAGCGGTGGAAAATGGCACGGTGATCAAAGGTCCATTTGGCCAGCAATAAAACATGGATGCTGATCCAATCAAGCGGGAGGCTCTTTGGGCGCTGGCCTTTAATCGTAACGGCGGCATATTTCTTTGAATTTGTTGATCTGACATCTGGACAGCGGCGTCAGGATGGGCTAAATCAATAACACTTCACGCGCAGTCTTGCGCTGTTGCCCGGGTAGCTCAGTTGGTAGAGCAGCGGACTGAAAATCCGCGTGTCGGTGG
>CAYNQW010000019.1:0-20154 GCA_964399415.1 uncultured Hyphomicrobiales bacterium | reverse complement strand
TGCGAACTTTCTCTTCTGGTATGTCCAGACGTTCACCCAGTTCTTCTGGCGTAGGCTCGCGACCCATTTCCTGTAGCATTTGACGTGAAATTCGGTTCAGCTTGTTGATGGTCTCGATCATGTGAACCGGGATACGGATAGTGCGTGCCTGGTCAGCGATAGAACGGGTAATCGCCTGACGGATCCACCATGTCGCATAGGTCGAGAATTTGTAACCACGGCGGTATTCAAATTTATCAACCGCCTTCATCAGGCCGATATTGCCTTCTTGAATCAGATCAAGGAATTGCAGGCCGCGATTGGTGTATTTCTTGGCGATTGAGATTACTAGCCGCAAATTGGCTTCCACCATTTCCTTTTTGGCGCGGGCAGCTTCGCGTTCGCCGCGTTGAACCACCTGAACCAATTCTTTGAATTCAGGCACCGCCATGCCAATTTCAGACATCATCTGGATAATGGATTTGCGAATTTCCGCGACCTCATCCTCATGTTTGGTCATGAGTTTTTCCCAGGCTTTGGTGCTGGCATCCGGCCCCGGCCATTGCGTGAGCAATTCGGAATCAGTCCATTGCGCGAGGAATTGTGGGCGCTTAATGCCAGATTTTTCCGCCAAACGAAGCAATTGACCTTCCAAAGACGACAAATGCCGATTGAGGGTGAACAATTCATCCAACAACGCTTCAATACGGCCAGGATTGAGCAAAATGCCATCCATTTGCTCAATCAACTGGATGCGCAATTCTTGATACCGTGTTTCTGTCTTGAGCGAAGGCTGGCTGCCGCGTTTGAGGGTGGATAAACGCCGATCCCGCAAAGTGGTCAGTTCTTTATAGGTCACCGCCACGTCATCGAGCAGCGCCAAAACATCATCGCGCACCGAATCTTCCATCGCGGATAGCGACAAGCTCAATTCATCGGCTTCACCGTTGGATTTGTCGGCATTGTCTTCGCCATCGGTGTTTTCTTCTTCGTTTTCGTTATCCTCAACATCATCGTCATCGTCATCATCATCTGACGCATTTTCGAGAATATCGCCTGACCCCATTTCATCAGGCAAGCCAGGATCATTGCTTTGATTCGGATCAACATGAGCGCGGCTGTAAGTGGCATCAAGATCAATCAGATCCCGCAGCAACAATTCACCCGTATCAATCATATCGCGCCAATAAAGAAGCGCACGAATGGTCAATGGCGATTCGCAAATCCCACCAATGAGCAATTCACGCCCCGCTTCAATGCGTTTTGCAATCGCGATTTCGCCCTCACGGGTGAGCAATTCAACGCTGCCCATTTCCCGCAGATACATTCGCACCGGATCATCAGACCCGCGGGCATCGTCAGAAAGATTGCCAGATGTTTTTTCGCTATCGTCGTCATCGCCATCATCATCGCTATCCGCGTGATCAACAACATTGACACCAAGGCTGTTTAATTCAGCCATGACGTCTTCGATCTGCTCAGAGGTCAATTCCCCCTGCGGCATGGCTTTGTTCAGTTCATCATGGGTAACAAACCCGCGGTCTTTGCCAGAGCGAATCAGCGCTTTAATTGCCTCGGAATTGACATCAACAACAACAACATCTGGATTGGCACTATCGTTTGCCGCGTCCATGTTATCGTTGCTTTCAACATCTTTCTTTTGGGTTTTTGGAGCCATGATTATCCTGTTTGATCGGAATGAGAACGGCGCATGGGAGCGCTTGTTTTTTTCAACCTTGTTTTAGCGGCTTCAAGCCTGATCACTTCCGATAGTCTTTTTCTGGCGTCATCAATATTGAGTGAAGCGGGATCAAATCGCATACGTGATTCCATTCCCACCAATAAAGCCGAGCCTGTTAAATTAAAATATCCATATTCACTTAGATGATGACGAAAGCCATCGGCGTCAAGGTCTGAATGTCCCGACAATATATTTATAACATTTTGACGGAGTTTTTCCATCTTTTCGTCATGAAATTGTAAAACGCTAATTTGCTCGTAAAAATCGGGCATCAACTGTGGGTGATTGATGAGCAGTGCTAGTATTAACCGTGGCCGCGCATCAATCGCCGGATTCGGGCGTTTTCCTCTGCCATATTGAATTTGAACGCCTTTCTGACCAACATCGCGCACCAATTGGCGCATGGCGGCAATCCGGCGTTCCACTTCATCACCAATAGACGCGCGCATCTGGCCATTGCTGATCTCACGCACATGATTGCGAATGTCCTGCCAAAACGCGGCACGTTGGGAAGGATCATCAAGGTTATACCCCACGGCAATGCCATCCCAAAGCCCATCCATCCATGACACGGTCTCGCGCAATAATTGAGCAAAGGCCTCCCGCCCTTGTGATTTGATCAAGTCATCAGGATCAACGCCTGGGGGCATTAGCGCCAAACGCAAAGTTTTACCCGGCTCTAGCAATGGCAGGGATCGTATCAACGCCTTAAGCGCGGCGGCTTTCCCTGCAACATCACCATCGAAACAAAGGATCGGCTGGTCATCCATCCGCCAGAGCAGTTTAATTTGATCTTCGGTTAAGGCGGTGCCTAAAGGCGCAACCGCCGCCGCCAGCCCCGATTGATGAATGGCAATCACGTCCATATATCCTTCCGCCACCACCAAAGGAAGGCCTTGCCGAACAGCCACACGCGCCAAATCCATGCCATAAAGAACGTGCTTTTTCTGAAAGATTGGGCTTTCGGCTGAATTGAGATATTTCGGCTGTTGCTCATCGGACAGCGCCCGCGCGCCAAAAGCGATCACCTGACCCCGGGTGTCCGTAATAGGAAACATCAACCGATGGCGGAACATCTCATAACGGCTTTGATCACGATCGGAAATCCGCGCCATCCCCGATTCGATAATCTCTTCAGGGCTATGCCCAAAGCGTTTCAACGCCTCAATCAAACCCGACCGCGGCGCAAAACCAAGCCGGAACGTTTCAATAGCCGATTGATCAATCCCACGTTTTTTCAAATAGGCGGCGGCGGGGTTATCCCCTGCGGCGAGCGCGGATTGAAACTGCCGCGCCGATTCATCAAGAATCACCATGGATTTATTGCGCTTTGCCGTTAATTCAGGGTCTTGAGGTTTTGATTCCGGCACGTCCATGCCTGCGGCATCTGCCAATTGCCGCACCGCGTCCATAAACCCTAACCCTTCTTTTTCGCATAAAAACGAGATGGCATCGCCGCTCACCCCGCACCCGAAACAGTGATAATAGCCATCGCCATCCCGCACATGAAACGAAGGTGTTTTTTCCTGATGAAACGGGCAAAGACCGACATAACGATCGCCTTTTTTGGTCAATTTGACATGGCGACCGATGACCTGCGACAGACTGGTGCGGCGGCGCAATTCATCCTTGAAATGTTGCGGCAAAGCCATGGCGATTCTCGTCTGGTTGCAGAAAATTAATTATGGCATGAAGACCATGCTGGATAAATGCCTTAGATCAAAGATTGGCGTCTTCCGCGCCGTCTTTACGTCAGACCATCACATTAACATATGAGACAGGCGTTACTGGCCAAGCAATCGAGCCTTGATGAGCCCACTGGCGGCGCCAAAATCCATTTGGCCGGCATATTTAGTTTTCAACACGCCCATGACTTTGCCCATGTCTTTGATTGATTCGGCGCCGGATTCGGTGATCGCGGCGGTGATGGCATCCGCGATCGCCGCTTCATCCATCTGATCAGGCAAAAAGGTTCGGATGATGGTAATTTCTTCATCTTCCGATTGCGCCAATTCTTCGCGCCCACCTTCGCGATACATTTTTGATGATTCTTGGCGTTGTTTGATCATGGTCTGCAACATCGACAAGATTTCATCATCGCTGATGCCATCATTATTGCCTTTGCTTCGAGCGGCGATATCGCGGTCTTTCAGCGCCGCCGTGATCAATCTAAGCGTGCTGAGTTCTTTGGCCTGACCGGCTTTCATTGCTGCTTTCAAAGACGATTGGATCGTTTCGCGCATAAGTTTATCTCCCCACAAAGCCCAAAGTCACATATTCATTCATAAACCTGAGCCTTGATTGAATGACGGCTATAGGGCTTGGACAGACTATGTAAATCATGGCTTCAAGAACTTCAAGAAAAGATCGACGAAATCTGTTTTACCCCTAGATGATGTTTTCATGACGATGTTCGAACGGTATATCTTGACGCGGCCGAAGTGATCGCTTAGAAGAACAAAAATCTATTGGGGCTTTGCGAAGCAAACACTTCGGAAAAGCAATTGGATCGGATGTCACAGACCTTACTTGATCGTATCGCAACCACCCTACAGACCCCAACAGCATTATTGATTCTAGAAGATGGCACAATTTACGAAGGCTCAGGCTTTGGTGCGGAATCAATTCGCGTGGGCGAAGTTTGTTTTAACACGTCGATGACCGGCTATCAGGAGATCATGACCGATCCTTCCTACGCTGGCCAAATCATCAATTTCACCTTTCCCCATATTGGCAACACCGGCACCAATGGCTTGGATGTGGAAACCGATGACCCTGCCGCGCTGGGCATGATCACTCGCCTTGATCCGACAAACCCATCGAATTACCGCGCGCTTGACCACTTATCGTCATGGCTTTCGAGCCATAATTTGCCGGGCATTGGCGGGATCGACACCAGAGCCTTGACCCATAAGATACGCGATCATGGCGCGCCCAAAGGCGTCATTGCGGTCAATATGAAGGGTGAATTTGATCGCGATGCTTTGCTGAAAATGGCGCAAGATTGGCCTGGGCTTGCTGGCATGGATTTGGCCAAGGCGGTGACGCGCAAGGCTGAAGTTGATTGGCGGCAAGGTCTTTGGACCATGGATACTGACGCCTATTCTGACCATCACGATGGCAAGATCAATATCGTGGCGTTGGATTTTGGCTGTAAGCATAATATTTTGCGCTGCTTGACCGATGCGGGGTTTAACGTTCATGTCGTGCCCGCCACCACCTCTGCTGCTGATATTCTGGCCTTGTCGCCCGATGGGATATTCTTGTCGAACGGGCCCGGCGATCCTGCGGCAACAGCAGATTACGCCGCCGCAGAGATTCGCACGCTGGCCAAAGCCAATCTGCCTATTTTTGGCATTTGCATTGGGCATCAATTGATTGCGGAAGCCTTTGGCGCGTCTACCTTTAAGATGATGCGCGGTCATCGCGGTGCCAATCATCCGGTTAAGGATCTCGCCACGGGCAAAATTGAAATCACCAGTCAAAACCACGGCTTTGCGGTTGATCCAGACAGTTTGCCCGCTGATCTTGAAGTCACCCATCTGTCGCTTTTTGATGGCAGTGTCGAAGGGCTTCGGCACAAAACCTATCCGGTGTTTTCGGTGCAGTATCACCCCGAAGCATCCCCTGGCCCTCATGATTCGCAGTATTTGTTCCGCCGCTTTGCTGATCTGATTCTCAACCAACGTGCTGAAAGAGACGCCCATGCCTCGTCGTGATGATATTTCTTCGATTATGATCATCGGCGCCGGGCCAATCATCATTGGTCAGGCTTGCGAATTTGATTATTCCGGCGCGCAGGCTTGTAAGGCACTCCGCGAAGAAGGCTATCGGGTTATTCTGGTCAATTCGAATCCCGCAACGATCATGACCGATCCGGGCATGGCGGATGCCACTTACATTGAACCGATCACGCCCGCGATGGTGGCCAAAATCATCGCCGCCGAAAAACCAGACGCGTTATTGCCAACCATGGGTGGGCAGACGGCCTTGAACACCGCGCTGGCGCTGGCCAAAGATGGCACGCTTGAAGCCCATGGTGTTGAATTGATCGGCGCGAGCATTGACGCTATCGAAAAGGCAGAAGATCGCCAATTGTTCCGCGACGCCATGGATAAAATTGGCCTTAACAGCCCGCGCTCACGGCTGGTCAACACCTTTGAAGCTGCCATCGCCGCCCTTGATCATGTTGGTCTTCCTGCGATCATCCGTCCGTCATTTACCCTTGGTGGTGAAGGCGGCGGCATCGCCTATAACACCAGAGAGTTTGAAGACATCGTTCGCGGTGGATTGCGGCTATCGCCCGTCAATGAAGTGTTGATTGAAGAATCGGTTCTCGGTTGGAAAGAATATGAGATGGAAGTGGTGCGCGACCGCGCCGATAACTGCATCATCATCTGTTCCATCGAAAACATTGACCCGATGGGCGTGCATACCGGCGACAGCATGACGGTTGCTCCAGCCCTGACGCTCACAGATAAAGAATATCAGGATATGCGCGACGCCTCGCTGGCGGTCTTGCGCGAAATCGGCGTCGATACCGGTGGCTCTAACGTTCAGTTTGCTGTCGATCCTAAAACAGGCCGCCAATTGGTGATTGAGATGAACCCAAGGGTGAGCCGGTCTTCTGCCCTTGCGTCCAAAGCCACAGGCTTTCCCATTGCGAAAATCGCGGCAAAATTGGCAATTGGGTATACGCTTGATGAATTGGACAATGACATCACCGGTGGCGCAACCCCCGCAAGTTTTGAGCCTACGATTGACTATGTGGTCACCAAAATCCCGCGCTTTACCTTTGAAAAATTCCCCGGCGCTGATAACAAATTATCGACCTCGATGAAATCGGTTGGGGAAACCATGGCCGTGGGGCGGAGTTTCCAAGAATCGTTCCAGAAAGCCCTGCGTTCTCTTGAAACAGGGCTAACCGGCCTGAACCCCGTGCCATTGCCTGAAATCAACGATAGCGAAAACGCCGCTGACGTAATCGCCGGATGGCTAGGCGAGCGTGTGCCTGAACGCTTGCGTCGCATCGCGGCAGCATTCGCGGCGGGATATAATGTGGATCAAGTGGCGCAATGGACGCATTGGGACAAATGGTTTCTTGAACAATTTGCTGAATTGGTCGCGCTGGAAGGTGATTTGAAAACCCATGGCCTGCCGGATGATCCGGCGGTGTTGCTGGCGCTGAAATCAAAAGGCTTTAGCGATGCGCGGCTGGCGGAACTCACGGGATCTTCGGCTCAAGACATTCAATCGCGCCGTCATCAATCGGATATTCGCCCGGTGTTTAAGCGTATTGATACCTGCGCGGCGGAATTTGCGTCAAATACCGCTTATATGTATTCCACCTATGAAGCGAGCGCTGGTCGAAGTTGCGAATCCAACCCAACGGATCGCGAAAAGGTGGTGATTCTAGGGGGCGGCCCCAACCGCATTGGTCAAGGCATCGAATTTGATTATTGCTGTGTGCATGCCGCTTACGCGCTTCGTGATGCTGGCTATGAAACCATCATGATCAATTGCAACCCTGAGACGGTTTCAACAGATTACGACACCTCTGATCGACTCTATTTTGAACCTTTAACCGCTGAAGACGTGATTGAAATCATCAAAAACGAACAGCGCAATGGCCATGTCAAAGGCGTGATCGTGCAGTTGGGGGGACAGACGCCCCTTAAGATTTCCGCCGCTTTAGAAGCCGCCAATATCCCCATCTTAGGCACCAGCCCTGATGCGATTGATCTGGCCGAAGATCGTGAACGCTTCCAAAAACTGGTTGATCAATTGAAACTCAAGCAGCCGTCAAACGGCATCGCTCGCTCGCTTGAAGAAGCGCAGTCTATCGTGAGAACGATTGGTCTGCCGGTGGTGATCCGCCCATCCTATGTGCTTGGGGGACGCGCCATGGAAGTGATCCATGCCATGGCTGATCTTGATCGCTATATGAAAGAAGCGGTGGTGGTTTCTGG
The DNA here is from genome assembly GCA_964399415.1 of uncultured Hyphomicrobiales bacterium. Classification (GTDB taxonomy): domain Bacteria; phylum Pseudomonadota; class Alphaproteobacteria; order Puniceispirillales; family UBA1172; genus JAGWAQ01. Next base: position 12,465 of record CAYNQW010000019.1, on the reverse strand, counting down.
CGATAATCCTGTGCTGATTGATGGCTTCCTCAATCACGCGACAGAGGTTGATGTCGATGCGCTGGCCGATGGTGATGATGTCTTTATTGCTGGCATTATGGAACATATCGAAGAAGCGGGCATCCATTCCGGCGATAGCGCTTGTTCTTTGCCGCCGCAAAATCTATCTCAAAATGTTCTTGCTGAGATACGCCGCCAAACCCATGACTTGGCTAAAGCCCTTGGGGTTGTAGGGTTGATGAATGTTCAATATGCGATCAAAGACGAAACCGTTTATTTGCTTGAAGTGAACCCTCGCGGCTCACGCACCGTTCCGTTTGTCGCCAAAGCCACGGGCATCGCGGTTGCAAAAATGGCCGCGCGCATCATGGCCGGAGAAAAGATTGCCGCCCTCAATCTTGAAGAGCGCCAGTTGAATCATGTGGCGGTAAAAGAAGCGGTCTTCCCCTTCTCACGCTTCCCCGGGGTTGATATTTTCCTTGGCCCTGAAATGAAATCCACTGGCGAAGTGATGGGGATTGGCAAAGATTTTGCCCATGCCTTTACCAAAAGCCAATTGGGCGCCAGCGTTTATCTGCCGGTAAAAGGCACAGTCTTTATTTCCGTTAAAGACGATGACAAACCAGAGATGATTGAAATCTGCCGTGACTTGCGCGATATGGGTTTTCATTTGGTGGCGACATCCGGCACCGCAAATGCGCTGAACAATGCCGGCATTGAAACCGAAACCGTCAATAAAGTGATGCAAGGTCGACCGCACGCGGTGGATTATATGGTTGATGGCAAGATTGATTTGGTCTTTAACACCGCCCATGGCGCGGCGGCCATTCGCGATAGTTTCTCTTTGCGCCAAACCGCGCTGACCAACAGCATCCCTTATTATACCACCGTGCCGGAAGCGCGGGCGTCGATTCATGCTATTCGCACGATCCAACAAGACGATCTTGACGTTCGGCCCATCCAATCCTATTTGAAGGCTTGATGTAAAATCTTCTGGATTATCCACAAATGTTGCGGTTATCATAATCTCTCAATTCACTAGAGTATAATAATGGAAAAGATTCCCTTCACCGCCTCAGGGCTAGAAGCCTTGAAAGTTGAGTTAACGAAACTCAAAACCGAAGACAGGCCGGCAGTGATCAAAGCAATTGCCGAAGCGCGCGAACATGGCGATTTGTCTGAAAACGCCGAATATCATGCCGCCCGTGATCGTCAATCCTTTATCGAAGGCCGCGTTGCTGAACTAGAAGATGTCACCAGCCGTGCTGAAGTGATTGACCCTTCCAAACTGACCGGCAAGACCGTGACCTTTGGCACTTCTGTTTTGGTGGCGGATGAAGACACGGATGACGAAGCCGAATATACAATCGTTGGCCCTTATGAAGCTGATCTTTCTAAAGGTTTGATTTCAACATCCTCTCCTATCGCCAAAGCCTTGATTGGTAAAACCGTTGGGGATAGCGCCGAGGTGCACGCGCCAGGTGGCGGCAAATCTTATGAGATTCTAAAGATTAAAGTGCTGAAGGCTTAGGCAAGCTGCCAATTGGCCTAATCAATCGGCACGCCCGGTTCGTCTTTTCCAGAACGGATGGACAAAGCCGTCTTCACATGGCTGACATTGGGCGCTGGGGTTAATTTCGACGTCAGAAATTGCTGAAAGTGATCCCAGTCATGGGCAACAATCTTCAGCAAAAAGTCAGTTTCACCCACCAGCATATGGCATTCCCGCACTTCCGACCAAGCCGCCACATACTTTTCAAATTCTTGCAAATCGTTTTCCGCCTGTGAAATCAGGCCCACAAAGGCAAAAACCATCACCGAATAGCCAAGCGCTTCGGGATTCACATCCGCGTGGTAGCCTCTGATGACACGATTATCCTCAAGCGCCCTCACCCGACGCAAACAAGGCGGTGCTGAAATGCCGATCCGCTTCGCTAATTCAACATTGGTCATGCGGCCATCATTCTGCAAATCCTTTAGGATTTTGCGATCAACGCCGTCAAGTTTTACTTTATTTGCCATGTTGAGATTTCATCCTAGCGCGGATAGACCTAGCGGATAGACCTAAAGGAAACGATCAATTACGGTAGCATCTTGATGTCAAGATAAAGTCAGTTTATTACAAAATCACCAACAATTATATAATAATTTATCATGATCGACCTCCAACGCACCCCCTTTTCGAACGCCACCACCGCATGGGTCATAAGTGACGGCACCAAAGGCATGGAAGTTCAATCCATTGGCTTGGCGGAACGCATGGGGTTGTCGACCACGATCATTCGATTAAAACCCCCTTCGATCTTGCGCTCCCTGCCAAGGCTTGGCAGCTTGCCCTTGATGGGATTGCCCTCCGCCATAAAACCTTTCGCACAGGCGGGCTGGCCTGATTTGATCATCACCACAGGGCGGCGCATGGCCGGGCTTTCGATCTTGCTTCGGCGGTTGGCCAAAGGTCAAAGCAAGACCATTCATATCCAAGACCCGAAATTACCGCCTCGGCTTTTTGATGTGATGGTGGTGCCTTCCCATGACCAATTGCGCGGCGATAACGTGCTGGTGACCACCGGCTCACTGAACAATCTTTCCGCCGCCAAAATCAAAGCCGCCGCCGATCATGTCCCTGATTTGATTAATATTCTGCCAAAACCAATGATCGTGGTAATGATTGGCGGCAGCAATCGTCGTTATTCCGTTGGTGAAGCCGAACTTTACCGTCTCGGTGAGCAGATCAACGCTTTGGCACACGCCACAGATTCCAGCGTGGCTTTTGTGCCTTCCAGACGCAGCAGTGAATTGGCCGCCAGTTGCATTCGCAAGATGATGGGGCGCGACCTCATCACCACCCCGTCTTATTGGATTTGGGACCCCGAAGAAGACGACAACCCCTATCCCGGGATACTCGCGCACGCCTCCGCCGTGGTGGTGACCAGCGATTCCGTCAACATGACCTCAGAAGCCTGCCTCAGCGGTAAGCCGGTGCTTCGCTATAATTTCCGAGAAGAACAAGGGCGAATTGGGATGTTTCATATGATTATGGATCGCGGCGGCTACACAAGGCCGCTTGAACCCATCAACCCATCGGCCTTTCCCGGCTATCCCGGCAAGCCGCTCGATGAAACCGCGCGCATTGCCCATATCCTGACCGGGCGCGTGGCTAATCCTTAGAAAAACAATTCTCGCGTTTGCGGCATATTGGCGTAGAGCGATTCCACCCATTCGCCATAGCCATTATATTTTTGCGTTGGCACCCGTTCATTTGAACCCAGCAACCGTTCGGTTTCTTGAGACCAGCGTGGGTGATTGTATTCAGGATTCACATTCGCCCAGAAGCCGTATTCTTTGGCTTGCAAATCTTGCCAGAAACTCACCGGTTGTTCGTCGGTAAAGGTAATGCGGCGGATTGACTTAATGGATTTGAACCCATATTTCCACGGCAAGACAAGGCGAATAGGCGCGCCATTTTGATTGGGCATAGGTTTGCCATAAATCCCTGTTGCCAAGAACGCCAAATCATTGCGCGCTTCTTCAATGGTTACCCCTTCAACATAGGGCCAAGGATACCAACTCTGGCGCTGTCCATCGGCAACATCGCGATCAAGAAACGTTTCGATACGCAAATATTTTGCACCGGCATCGGGACGAGCAAATTCCACCAATTTTGAAAGCGGCAAGCCTGTCCACGGCACCGCCATGGCCCATGCTTCCACACAGCGGTGACGATATAAACGTTCTTCCAACCCGCCAAGTTTTGCCACCAAATCTTCGGCATCAATGGTGATATCTTCTTCCACCATGCCATCAATCGTCACCGCCCAAGGATCAGTGACTAATTTTTTGGCCTTGCGCCAAATGTTTTTGGACGATCCGAATTCATAAAAATTAGTATAGGTCGTGGCGTCATCTTCAGGGGTGATGTCGCGATCAAGGACAAAGGCGGGATTGCGTTCTGCGGGAATGCCGGTAATCGCCGCCATTGCTGCCCGTGGAATAAGGCTTCCACCGATGGCTGTCGCCGCGACGCCGAAACCTAATCCAGCCAGAATTTGCCGCCGATTCATATAAATCGCTTCCGGCGTGATCTCATTTTCAGGGAGCGACCAAGGTCGTTCAGGACGGATGAACATAAGACACCTCACTTTCTGTTTAGATTAGATCTAATGATGAAATGTGGGCAGAATGTGTCTTTATATCAATAGGATGATCACAATATCGTGATCATCCCATCGCTTAAAACCAATTATTTGAGTTTTTCCGCTGAAACTTTAATGCGCGCGCAAGCGTCTTCCAAGGCTTCGGTGCTGGTGGCGTAAGAGATGCGGAAATGCGGCTCAAGCCCAAATGCCACGCCTTGAACCGCGGCCACTCCGCCATCTTCCAACAGCCAGGTCACGAAATCGCTGTCATTTTCAATCACCGCACCATCGGGACGTTTGCGTCCAATCATGCCTTCGATTGATGGGAAGACGTAAAACGCGCCATCTGGGTTGGCGCAAACAATACCATCAATAGCGTTCAATCCATCCACCACCAATTGCCGGCGTTCGTCAAAGGCTTTCAGATTGGTTGCCATAAAATCCAGCGAGCCGTTAAGGGCAGCCACCGCCGCGTATTGCGCGATGGAATTCGGGCTTGAGGTGGATTGGGATTGAATCTTTGCCATGGCTTTGATCAGGGCTTGTGGGCCTGTGGCGTAACCAATCCGCCATCCGGTCATGCAATAGGCTTTTGAGACCCCATTCAACGTCAGGGTGCGTTCCTGCAAATCCGGCGCAACTTCCGCAAATGTAGAAAAGACAAAACCGTTATAAACGAGATGCTCGTACATATCATCTGTGAGGACATGAACCTGCTCATGACGGCGGATCACCTCAGCCAGTGCTTTTAATTCATCCGAACTATAGCCAGCGCCAGATGGGTTTGATGGGCTGTTCAGAATAATCCACTTGGTTTTTGGCGTGATGGCCGCTTCCAATTGGGCTGGGGTAATCTTGAAATTATTTGAAGCCGGGCAAGCCACCGTCACCGGCACACCGCCTGCCAAGAGCACCATGTCAGGATAAGACACCCAATACGGCCCTGGAATAATCACTTCATCACCGGGATTAAGCGTCACCATCAGCGCGTTGTAAAGCACCTGCTTGCCGCCGGTGCCAACGGAAACTTCGGCTGGGGTGCAGGTGATATTATTTTCACGTTTGAATTTATCGACAATCGCTTGCTTTAATTCCGGGATACCATCGACGGCGGTGTATTTGGTTTTGCCATCCGTCATGGCTTTAATCGCGGCTTGTTTGACATGTTCCGGCGTATCAAAATCAGGCTCACCCGCGCCGAGGCCAATGACATCTCGACCCGCGGCTTTCAGTTCTGCGGCTTTCATGGAAACAGCGATGGTTGGCGATGGTTTGATCACGGAAAGGCGGTCAGCGATGAGAGACATAAGATGGCTTCCTTTTTGGCGAGGTTGGCTTGTCATATTCATACGGCAGAGGAGCAAGTTTCAGCAAGAAAAAATTCGGCAAAATTGCCTGTCTTGCTCTACCGTTTTGGAAGAAGGCATCCTATATTGATGTCATGGAAAGACAATCTGGATTATCGGAACCGACCACGCCCTTGTTTGCAGATGTCAATGAGGCAAGCCATCCGCTTACCCTTGATACCGAATACAAGCCCTCTGGCGATCAACCCACGGCCATCAAAGAATTGATCGAAGGCCTTAACACCGATGAACGCGATCAAGTGCTGTTGGGGGTGACGGGTTCAGGCAAGACGTTTACCATGGCGCATGTTATCCAAGCCATGAACCGACCTTCGCTGATCCTTGCCCCAAACAAAACCCTCGCCGCGCAACTTTACGGTGAGATGAAATCTTTATTTCCAGAAAACGCGGTGGAATATTTCGTTTCCTATTACGATTATTATCAACCCGAAGCCTATGTGCCTCGGTCAGATACCTATATTGAAAAAGAAGCGACCATCAACGAACAGATTGATCGGATGCGCCATAGCGCAACCCGCGCCTTGCTTGAACGGCGGGATGTGGTGATTGTTGCTTCAGTGTCTTGCATTTATGGCATTGGTTCGGTTGAAACTTATTCCAGCATGATCATCAAACTCCGAAAAGGCGAGATGATTGAACGCCAGCAATTGCTCCGCCGACTGACGGAACTGCAATATAAACGCAACGATAGCGGGTTTCAGCGCGGATGTTTTCGCGTGCGCGGCGATGTGGTGGAAATTTTCCCTGCCCACTATGAAGACAGCGCATGGCGAATATCGCTTTGGGGCGATGAAATTGAATCCATCACGGAATTTGACCCCCTCACCGGCCATAAACAAGGCGAATTGGATCAGATACGAATTTTCGCAAATTCGCATTACGTGACACCGAAACCAACGCTGCAACAAGCCAGCAAAATGATCAAAGAAGAACTGAAAATCCGATTGCATGAATTGGAACAAGCCGGTCGACTGCTGGAAGCTCAACGGCTTGAACAGCGAACCACCTTTGACCTTGAGATGATCGAAGCCACTGGCGTTTGCAACGGCATCGAAAATTATTCACGCTATCTTTCAGGACGCGGTCCTGGTGAGCCGCCGCCAACCTTATTTGAATATTTGCCCGAAGACGCCTTGCTTTTCCTTGATGAAAGCCATGTTACCGTGCCGCAGATCGGCGCCATGTACAAAGGCGACCGCGCCCGCAAAAGCACCCTTTCAGAGCATGGTTTTCGATTGCCATCTTGCTTGGACAACCGCCCTCTTAAATTTGAAGAATGGGATGCGTTTCGTCCGCAGACAATTTACGTTTCAGCCACCCCCGGCAAATGGGAATTGGAACAAACAGGCGGCGTGTTTGTTGAACAAGTGGTGCGCCCCACGGGCTTAACCGACCCGCAATGCATCATCCGCCCGACTGAAAATCAAGTTGATGACGTCATTGCCGAATGTCGTGAAGCGGCGGCAAGCGGCACACGCGTTTTGATCACAACCCTGACCAAAAAAATGGCCGAAGACTTAACCGAATATATGCATGAAGCGGGCATCAAAGTTCGTTATCTTCATTCGGATGTCGAAACGCTGGAACGCATTGAAATTATCCGTGACCTTCGCCTTGGCGTGTTTGATGTGCTTATTGGGATCAATTTGTTGCGCGAGGGTCTCGATATTCCAGAATGCGCGCTGGTGGCTATTTTAGACGCGGATAAAGAAGGGTACCTTCGCTCGCGGACATCATTGGTTCAAACCATTGGCCGCGCCGCCCGCAATATCGAAGGTCGGGTCTTGCTATACGCCGATAAAATGACCGACAGCCTGCAATACGCCATTGATGAAACCAATCGCCGCCGCGCCAAACAAGAAGCCTATAATCTCGAACACGGCATCACGCCTCACACGGTGCAAACCGGCATCCGAGATATTCTCGATAGCGTTTACGATCGCGCTGACCGTGTTGATGTTGGGCTTGGTCTGGCGGAAGAAGGCACCACCATCGGCAAATCCATCCGCGACATCATCAGCGAGTTGGATAGCAAAATGCAAAACGCGGCGGCCAATTTAGAATTCGAAGAAGCCGCCCGCATCCGCGATGAAATTCGCCGCCTAGAAGCATCAGAGTTGGAAATCGGAAGTGGCCCGGCGCTGGCCTTCAAAAGAAACGAAGAGTCACGCCGCCGAAAAAAAGGCCGGCAGAACGCTTAGGGTTTTGATCTGAGCAGAGCATCTATCTTGGTTTTTCAATAGAATCAGCATCATGCAAAAAACGCTGATCTTTTCTAACCGCGCTTGATTATGCACAATTTAACAAAACTGCCACAATTAGTGGCGGCATCGTCAAAATTTCCTTGAACAAAACCACATTTTAGGGGTTGAAAACATTTACTGCACTGTATTTATTACATAATTATATTTTTGCCTATATTTTAGGCATTGTCACATTTTGCCCAGAAAACACCGATTCTTTGCCCATGATCGTGCCTTTATCCACAATGTTATCCACAGGAAGCGGGGAAAGGTTTTCGGCAAGTCTGTTCTCCCGATTCGCTCACCCTAATCCTGATCTTACTGTGCCGTTTTGGATGACCTAGAGATGCTAATCCCTTAAACTGGAAACATGACGACACCGCCTTCATCACCGCCTGCCCCTGACGCGCCTCAGCCTGATCTAAAGCGAGGGCTTGACGTTATTCGCAAGACCGCGAAGAAACTGACCAGTCAGCCGGGCGTATACCGTATGCTGAGCCATGACGGCACCGTGCTTTATGTCGGCAAGGCCAAAGCGCTGAACCGCCGGGTGATCAGTTACACCCGCGTCAATGCTTTAAGCACGCGGCTGATGCGGATGGTTTCGGAAACCATGGCCATGGAAATCATCACCACGCGAACAGAAGTCGAAGCGTTGTTGTTGGAATCCAACCTCATTAAGACCATGAAACCACGCTTCAATATTTTGCTGCGTGATGACAAATCCTTTCCATATATCATGGTGACCCGTGACCATGACTGGCCGCAACTGACCAAGCATCGTGGCCCTCGCAAGCGCAAAGGTGACTATTTTGGCCCTTTTGCTTCGGCGAGCGCCGTCAACCGCACCATCACCGAATTGACCCGCGCCTTCATGTTGCGGAATTGTTCGGATTCGATTTTCTCGTCACGATCCCGCCCCTGCTTGCAATATCAGATCAAACGCTGCACCGCGCCCTGCGTGGACAAAGTTTCGGCAGAAGATTACGCCCTGCAAGTCACCATGGCGGCGCGTTTTCTGAGCGGGGAATCCAAAAAAGTTCAGGAAGAATTTGCCGCCAATATGCATCGCGCTGCCGAGAAACTAGAATTTGAAGATGCCGCCCTTTGGCGCAACCGCATCCGCGCTTTGACCATGATTCAAGCGCATCAAGACATCAACCTCCCCAGCGAATTAAACGCCGATATCATCGCCATCAAACAAGATGGGGGGCGGTCTTGTGTCCAAGTTTTCTTCATGCGGAATGGATCGAATTACGGCAATAAATCTTATTTTCCGCGCCATGAATCCGAAGATGATCAAGGCCAAGTCTTGGCGGCGTTCCTTGGGCAATTTTATGACGATAAACCCTGCCCCCCTGATATTTTGGTCAATGTTTTCCCGCATCAAGCCGAATTGATCGCCGAAGCCTTATCCTCTCGCGGTGATCGCAAAACGCATATCAGCATCCCTTCAAGAGGCCACCGCCGAAAATTGATGCAAATGGCGGAACGCAACGCCGCTGAAGCCTTGGCCCGCGAATTGGCGCAATCTTCAAGCCAGAAAAAAATGCTCGCGGCGGTGCAGGAGTTGTTTGATCTGGACGAAATGCCCACCCGTATCGAAGTTTATGACAACTCACATATCCAAGGCGCCAACGCGGTGGGGGGCATGATTGTCGCTGGCGAAGATGGCTTTATCAAAAACGCTTATCGGAAATTCAACATCATTAAGGATGACTCGATGCCTGAATTTGGCGGTGATGATTTCGCGATGATGCGGCAAGTTTTACAGCGGCGTTTCCAGCGCGCGTTGCGGGAAGACCCTGAACGTCAATCTGGCGTTTGGCCGGACTTAATTTTGCTTGATGGCGGCAAAGGGCAATTGTCTGCCGCCCGCGAAGTGATGGCTGATCTCGGCGTCCAAGACTTGCCATTGGTGGCAATCTCAAAAGGACCTGACCGCAACGCCGGACGGGAAGAATTCCACCAAGACGGCAAGGATAGTTTTCAGCTGCCGCCCAACACGCCTGTTTTGCATTTTTTGCAACGCTTGAGGGATGAAGCCCATCGGTTTGCGATTGGCGCCCACCGCGCCCGCCGACAAAAGGCCGCCACCAGCAATCCTTTGGATCAAATCCCCGGCATTGGCGCCAAACGAAAGAAAGCCTTGCTATCGCATTTTGGCTCCGCCCGCTCGATTGCCCGCGCCGATGTCCCTGACCTGATGCAAGTGGAAGGCATCAGCAAAGCCGTCGCGGAAACAATTTATGGCTGGTTTCATGAAGACAGCAAATCCTAGCAAGCCATGGCTCCTATTTTTTCGATCAAACGCCCTAGATAAAGGGTGCAAATGTCTGGAAAGCCTTGTCACTTGCCGCTAGAGTGATGAAAATAGACAGTGGAAATGAACATGAACAGCCTGCCCAATATTGTCACCATCTTGCGCGTTCTCGCCAGCCTTGCTGTGCCGGTGATGATCATGGCTGGGCAACCCGAACTGCGGTTGGCGGGGGTGGTGCTGTTTGCGGCGGCGGCCATGACTGATTGGCTTGACGGCTACTTGGCGAGGCATTTGGACGCCGTCTCAACCCTTGGGCGAATGCTGGATCCTGTGGCGGATAAATTGCTGGTGGCGGGGTCTATTTTAGCGTTAGCCGCGATGGATCAATGGGGTTTGGCGATGTTCTTACCCGCCATGGCGATTTTATTGCGGGAAGTCTTTATTTCAGGCTTGCGTGAATTTATGGCAAGTCGACAATTTGTCATCCATGTGACCATGATGGCGAAATTCAAAACAACCGCGCAATTGATCAGCATCGGCTTTGCCATGTCTGCCCCATTGACGCCAGCATCTTGGGAAATTGCATGGATCGCCTTGATCCTGTTTTGGATCGCTGGTTTGATGACCGTCATCACCGGATGGGATTATCTGTCGAAAGCGCTTGCCCATGACCACGCTTAGTAATATCGCCAAGCATGGGCTGGTGTTTGGACTGGCTGGGCTATCTGGTGCTGGCAAAACCACCCTTGCGGAACAGATCATCGCTTCGATTGTGCGGCGCGGCAAGTCCATCGCCAGCATCAAACATGCCCATCATCAATTTGACCCTGATCAACCGGGCAAGGATAGTTGGCGTCACCGCAAAGCAGGGGCAAGCGAGATGATCATTTCATCGGCCAATCGGCGGGTGCATTTCACGGAAACCCCTGATGGCAATGAAGCTGATCTCAATACACTTTTAGGCGAGTTATCACCTCATGATGTGGTGCTGGTCGAAGGGTTTAAGCAAATCGACTTCCCGAAAGTGGAAATTTACCGCGCCAGTTTAGGCAACCCGCCGCTTTATTTGTCGCGCCCGGGCATTCGCCTTGTGGCCACAGACGAGCCAATCAGCGATTGCCCTCACCCTCAAGTTGATCTCAACAATGCCGAAGCGGTGGTGGACGCCATCTTTTCTCATTGGGGGCAGTGATGGATTTCCCGCAGGATGTCACCCTTGAAAAGGCGTTAAAATTATTATCGGCGCATCCCCGCCCCGCGATGGAATCGGAAACCATCGCCCTCGATGATGCCCTTGGCCGCATTGTGACAAACGATGTGACCTCTGCCATTGACGTGCCGCAAACGGACGCGGCGGCGGTGGATGGCTACGCGATTTTCCATGATGATTTTGAGCATGGATCATTGCCGGTCAGCCCTGCCATAAAAGCCGGGCATCCGTTTCAGGGTGACGTCAAACGTGGGCTGGCTTATCGCATTTTCACCGGCGCACCCATGCCAAAAGATGCCAATGGCAACGGCCCAGATAGCATCGCCATGCAAGAGCATTGCACGATTGATGACAACGGGCAGGTGATCCTCCCTCCCAATCTTCGCCGCGGGGCAAATTACCGGCCACAGGGCGAAAATATCGCCAAAGGCGATGTTGCTATTGCCCAAGGCACGCGGCTTGGCCCGTCAGAGATTGGGTTGCTGGCGGCGATTGGCACGCGCCAGATTGACGTGGCTCGCCGTTTGACCGTGACTATTTTTTCCATGGGCGATGAAATCGCCGAGGCTGGGTCTGAACAAGGGTTTGATCGCGGCAAAATTCACGACAGCAATCGGCCAATGCTCAAGCAATTGTTGCGCCTTGATGGTCATGAGGTGATCGACGGCGGCATTATCCCTGATGATCGTGACGCGCTCACCGCCGCCTTTGGCCAAGCCGCTAAAAACAGTGATGTGATCCTTTCGTCTGGCGGCAGTTCCGAAGGCGATGAAGATCATGCGCGTCAGGCTATTTTGGACAATAGCGGCGGTGCGGTTGATTTTTGGCGGTTGGCGTTAAAACCCGGCAGGCCAATGTTGGCCGGCAGGATTGATGATGTTCCTGTTTTTGCGGTGCCGGGGAATCCCGTGGCGGCTTTTGTATGCTATCGCCTCTTGGTGGCACCAATCTTAGCCTGGCGGCAAGGCCAACCGCTTACCCCGGCTTTATCGATTCCAGCACCAGCGCATTTCAGCCAAGGTCATCGCAAGGGGCGCACCGAATATTTGCGCGCGCGGCTGACCCCAAAAGGCATTGTTCTGAATGGTAAACCGGGCGCTGGCGTGCTGACCTCACTGACGGGCGCCGATGGGCTGGTTGAAATTCCGTCCGATCATGACAATGTCATAGAGGGAGACCTTTTGAATTTCTACCCGTTGCGGGAGAACGCTTTATGAAAATCATGTATTTTGCATGGATGCGAGAA
>CAYNQW010000018.1:17257-20449 GCA_964399415.1 uncultured Hyphomicrobiales bacterium | reverse complement strand
AACCGCAATTGCGCCGACACCACCAGCCAATCGGGAATATCCGTGTCTGCATCTTGGCATGATGCTGCCGCAATTCGCACTACGCCTGCATGACCGCGATTGAACAAAATCGCCCCGGGAAACCGATAGCGCACCCCAACTTCTGGCGGCGCGAGCGCGCCAATGGAATCCCCTAAAGCGGTCATCAGAGTATAATGCATTTGCATCGCTTTGCTGAGGCAGACTTCCGGCGCCAGCGTGATCGCCATATCAAGGCAATGAGTGGCCTCGGAATAGCACACCAATCCTGTTTCGCCCGCCGCCGCCCGGCCAATGGCTTTTGCCATCACATCGGTGCCTTTGGTAATTTTTTCTGCATCAAGCAACGGCGGCAATTGCGGGTCATCATGTTCAGATGCTGGCACATCTTCATAATAGAGGTTCATACCATTCCCCTTATTTGATCAGGCATATGCACGGACACCTTTATGCTCCCACAACATCGTCAATATTGATTTTAGCCAAAACTTGACGTGCGATTTCACGATACGTTTTGGCATGATGGCTATCGGGTTCAGCGATGACAACCGGCATACCAGCATCCGCGCCTGTGCGTATGGATAAAGATAGCGGGATTTCGCCAAGAAGTTCAATGGCTCTTTTTTCGGCTTCTTTCTTTACCCCGCCTTCGCCAAAGATATGATCGACCCGGCCACAATCAGGGCATACCCACATCGCCATATTTTGGATCATGCCCAAGACCGGCACTTGAGCCTTTTCAAACATGGTGATGGCTTTGATGACATCCAAGAGCGCAATATCTTGCGGGGTGGATACGATCACGGCGCCAGCCAGATTGACCTGCTGTGCCAATGAAATTTGAATATCGCCAGTGCCGGGAGGCAGATCAATGACAATGACATCCAATTCCCCCCAAGCCACGGCATTGAGCATTTGGGTGAGCGCGGATTGCACCATCGGCCCTCGCCAAATCATCGCCGTGTCATCGGGAACCAGCAAGCCCATGGACATTAACTTAATCCCATAGTTTTCAAGCGGCGCAACCATATCGCCACCAACAGCCGGCGGCTTGCCGCTGACGCCAAGCATACGCGGCTGAGACGGGCCGTAGACATCAGCATCGAGCAGCCCCACCCGCAGGCCTTCTAACTTCATCGCTATCGCAAGATTAACCGCCGTGGTGGATTTGCCGACCCCGCCTTTGCCTGAAGCCACCGCCACAAACCGTTTGACTTTGCTTTCCAAAACTTTTTCGCGCGACGGGCTGGATTGCGGCGCAGAGGTGGTGGTTGATGCCTGATTGTTATTTTGACCTTCATGGGCGGTCATAATGACCGTCGCGCTTGTCACCCCATCCAAGGCCAAAACCGCGGCTTCGGCTTTTTTCCGCAAAGGCTCAAGCGCCGGTCCTTTATGGGCAGGCACTTCAAGGATGATGCTGACATTGCTGTCTTTGATATGGATTGCCGAGACAAAGCCAAGAGCAACAAGGTCTTTCTTCTGGCTTGGATCAATGATGGTTTTTAACACATCTTCGATTTGATCCTTGGACAATGGAGCGGTCATGTTGTGCTGATTAGTCCTGATCTGGGGCGATGAGGGTGGCGGCAACATCATGGCTAAAATCAAGCGCCGGAATATGGATCGTCGCTTCGATCGCCAAGGCTTCGCCTGACTTCATCTGACCTGATGCCACCGCTTCAGCCATGGCCGCTTCTAATTTCTGATGGGTGGTGACGCCCAAGGCCTTAAGAAATTTACGCATGGCGATTTCAGACTCGCTCATATCGGCCATGGGGGTTTTGGGTTTGTTGTGTTGATCGCTCATAATTTGATCCTTTAATCTTAATTAAAATTGGCTTTGGGCAAAGTGTAGATAAAGCCCAGCAGGTTTTCTAACTCGTCGATGGTTAAGGTAATCTGTTTTGTGAAAGCGGGAAGGTTCTCAGGGCGTTTTTCGGAAATGCCTTCAACGCGAACCACCGCGGGATGCGGCGGCAAGGCAAAGAAAATATCAAAACGTTCTTTCCAATCCGGCATGGTTTTAATCGCGCCAAAGGAAGGGGTTGAACCGATCCCTCCATATTTATTCATGTCGCCGACCACATGACAGCGGGTGCAATGCAAGCGCGCCAATTGCTTGCCCTGATTGAATGCGTTTGGGTCTAATTCTTTCGTGTCTAAATCATTGGCAAATGCGGGAGCAATCCCGCCTGCGTTTAAGAAATATGCCATAAAAACAGCCACGATCGCGGGCAAAACCCGCCGCCGCAGACCTAGCAATGGCCAATTGATTTTGAAACTTGTTTTGAGCAACCTTATCCTCTCATTCATCAAACGGTAGGATCAGCCAAATGTTCGCGCAGCATATCCTTAAATTGAGCCGTCATATGCGCCGCGAACACTTCTTGATCGTCGATATCCAATACATTTTTGGCGACATGAGCCGTATAGCGGGCGGCGGCAAACAACATCACAAATTGCAATTCCGTCGCCAGCACTTTTTTGTTGCGGCTATTGGCAAGAGAAATGAATTGATCCGCGAGTTTGACAAAGGTCGCTTCATCTAGGCGGCCATCTTTATTGACCGGCACCCGGTGATGCCATTGTGGGAATGAAGGGGGCGTATCGTGTTCCGTCATCGGTATGCTTTCCACAAAGAGGGTTTGAATTATAGTTGCTGTCTAATTGAATTGTAGTGATTTATGTTTTCGTAAAGAGGATGGATTAAATCAATCATCTTGTTCATCAGCAACAGGTTTCTGGTGGCGTTCAACCCAATCTAGCATAGGGGCGAATTCGCGTTCAACTCGCTGCATGGTCTCGCGATAAGACCGGATCAGCTCTTCCCCTTCCGGCGTCAGCGATGCCCCGCCCCGACCAGAACCGCCACGCTGGGTGACAAAAAGCGGCACGGCGAAAGCTTCTTGGGTTGATTTCAGCAACATCCAAGCGCGCCGGTAATCCATGCCCATGGATGCCGCCGCCGCGCTAATCGACCCTGTTTCGGCAACCGCTTCGAGCAATTCAATCTTGCCAATGCCGACTGTTTCTCGACCAATAAACAGTTTTGTCCGAATGCCAGGAATATCAAATTTTCTGATGTTGGACACAAAATCACCCCAATCAATTTTTGTTAAATTATGGCTTGAAAACCTATAAAAAAGAAATATGATCATTTTGTCATATCGA
>CAYNQW010000018.1:0-17157 GCA_964399415.1 uncultured Hyphomicrobiales bacterium | reverse complement strand
ACTGGCCAAGCCATCAAAAATGCTAAAAATTGTGACGGTGATGTGTTGTTGGTGCATTCCAAAAAAGATGAAGAAAAATTTGTTGCTGAAGGCTATGGCCTGAAACGTGACGATGTTATGTATAATGATTTTGTGATCATTGGCCCAAAAACAGACCCAGCAAAAGTCAACGGCAGCGGCTCAATCACCGAAGCCCTATCCAAAATCGCCAATGGAAAAGCCACCTTTGTATCACGCGGCGATGACAGCGGCACCCATAAAGCCGAACGCCGTTTCTGGAAAGCCGCGTCTATTGATCCCGAGCAAGGCTCTGGCCAATGGTATCTTGAAACCGGCCAAGGCATGGGGGGAACGCTCAATGTTTCGGTTCAGGTTGATGGCTATGTGATTTCTGATCGCGCCACTTGGTTGGCGTTTTTGAACCGTGCTGATCACACCATCGTCTTTGAAGGCGACGCCAAATTATTCAACCAATATGGGGTGATCGTTGTGAATCCAGACAAATGCCCATCGGTGAATCTTGAGAAAGGTCAAGCCTTCGCGGATTGGATTGTCTCAGCAAAAGGCCAAGCCACCATCAACAGTTACGTCGTGAATGGTCAGCAATTGTTTTTTGCCAACGCAAAGTAACCAACCTCCCCAACCAAGAAAATGTTGCAGGCGTGTTCAAAGCCTCATATTAATGAGATGTTATGAGCACGCCTAGCACCACTTCAAAATTCACCCGTCTTTGGCCGACCTTATTTATGTCGGTCTCCCTGCCAGGCCATGAAGCCGCCAATAGCATCCTGAGTTCGTTGGTCATGCAACGCAACGCTGAACAGGATCAAATGACCACCAATTATCTCAATCAAAACTTTTTTGAATCAGATCATCCGGCCATCAACTGGCTTCTTCAATGCTGTCATCAAGCCATCGGGGAATACGCCCAAGAATCTGGCATGGCTGAAATGCCTGACGTCAGCATCCAAGGCTGGCCAAATGTTAATTTTCGAGGGGATTATCATAACCTGCATAACCACCCGCATTCGTGGTTGTCCGGCACCTATTACCTCAATGTGCCCGATCAAGGCGAGGCTGAAACCTTTCGGTCTGATTTGAACCCCGGTGCGATCAGTTTTTTTGACCCGCGCGGGGCGGCCAATATGTCAGCCATCCGCAATGATGGGCAGTTTGATCCTGAATATCGCCGCGTGCCAAAAGCTGGAGAATTGTTCTTATGGCCGGCGTTTTTATATCATCTTGTGCATCCGAATTTGGTCGATATTCCGCGCCTGTCGATTTCCTTCAACGTCGTGGTCAAATCAAAAGCACGGCATTTATAGTGTCAGTGGGTTAAGTTTCTCAAGAACACGCTTTGCGACCACACTATCGTCAATATCATCAATGCTTCCCGCAATATCCATGCGCTCAGGATCATCGGGATAAAAGGTTTCGATCAAAGGCGAGTCCAAGACCGGCAGCGTGCTGGCAAAAATTCGGATCGCCGGCGTGCCAACAGCCGCTGCAATATTAATTAAACTGGTGTCATTGCCGATGTAAAGGTCCGCACATCGGTGCAAAGCAATCACATGGCGAACCGTTTGATCAAAGACCATTAACGGCGGAGGCGTTTCAGCAGAAACTGCGCTTAAAATAGCGTCTCCTATCGGTTTTTCCGCCGGGCTTCCGCAAAGGGCAAATTGAACGTTAAGATGCGATTTTGACAACCGGTCAATAAGGCTGGCAAATCGCGTAGGACTCCATCGCCGTTCCGCATCAGCCGCGCCAACACCGCAAATGATCAAAGGACGATCATCAGCAAGCCACAAACGAGCATTTTTTATCTCTTCGTCTGAAACGTTTATGGTGGGGTGATCATTCAGTGGGACAATGCCCTTATCGTTCGAAAAATATTTAACCGCCGATCTGGGATGCGCGCCCTTCAATGATTTTGGCAACCCTTGATTGCCATTGAGATAATACCGCTGTTTGCCAAGACCATAGCCTGATCGCAAGGGAATACCCGCCAAGAGCGTCGCTAATCCATATCGCCATGACCGATGCAATATCCAGACTTCTTCGGCCTCAACGGAACGGATGGCGGCCACCATTCGAAAAAAGCCAAAAATCCCGTCATGGCGCCCTTTCTGCCGCCGCTCCGAACGAAACAATGGGATAATATGAAGGTTTGGATATTCTCCCATCACTGCGCTTGCCTGCGCCGAGGGTTTGGCCATTAAGGTCACATCAAATTGCGCCACCATCTCATCAAGCCATGGCTTATGCCAAACCATATCCCCAATCCCCACCATAGGTTGGATTACAAGAAGGCGTTTTCGGGATGAGATACTCAAAGGGCAGCCTAAACAACAATAAAAACAAAAATTCTGAAGAATATGTCTTTGGCTTTGTTATCACCCCAATCGCATCAAGGCAATGCCTGACACCACGGCTATGCAGGCCAGCATTTTTGCCCATGTCAGTTTTTCTTTCAAAAAGACCACCCCCAAGATGAGGGCGATCAGCACCGATGTTTCTCGAAGCGAAGAGACAATCGCCACCGGCAAGGTCAAGCATGCCCAAAGCACCATGACATACGCCAAATAAGACGCTGAGCCGCCGATGATCAGCATCTTCCGGCCTTCGGTGGGAAGCCGCCTCAACGCGTCGCGGTGATAGACCCAACAATAGCCGGTAAACAGCCCAACATTGACCAAGGACATGGCGCCATAATAAGAAAAGGCGCTGCCCGTCACCCTCGTGCCAAGCGCATCGGTCAAGGAATAAGAGGCAATGAACAGCCCCGTCATCATGGCTAAAAACATGCCCATCGGCCCATCTTTATCAAACCGATATTGCGCCATGCCAAAGACGATCAACGATCCGGCCACCATGATAATGCCGACCAATTCAAGGCGGCTGAGGTGATCTTCCACCATAAAAAGCGACGCCAGCGCAAGCAACAGCGGCGATAGCCCTCGGGCGATGGGATAGATGTTGGACAACGCCCCAAAACGATAGGCGTTCATCAAGAAAATTTGATAGCCGGTATGCAACCCGCCGCTGATCAAGATATAAGGCATGGCCTCGATTGGCGGCAACCCCACCCAGAGCATCCCGATCATGGCAATCGGCAGATGCCCGGCGGTGACGGCATACATGCTCAAGGCTTTGTCGTGATTGCCCTTGAGCAGAAAATTCCAGAAGGCGTGTAAAAAGGCAGCCCCGATCACGGCAAGAATGACAATGTTTTCCATGGCGGCGCCGATGCCTTTTGCAAACTCCTCCTCAGCCTATAAGGACATCCTATCTTTGCCAAGCGCAAACCGAAGCGGTTAGCGAAATGCCATTTTTTGATCAAGGGCGCGGATGTCTTGCCATGTTTTTTCCGGCATATTGATGTGGCCGTTTGCCGCGTCGCGTAAGGCGCGTTCCCGTTGGCCGGGGATTTCCACCGCTTTGGCGTGAGGCGCAGGACGGGTGTTTTTCATGTCGTCAAAGATCACTTGCGCGCGTGATTTCAACATATCCGCGGATGTCATGCGGGTGGTGTCGATCATCAACAGCAACCAATTGGCTTCCGTTTCCACCGGACCAATCAAGGCTTCGGCGATCAATTCCGCCGCCAGCGCCAGCGCGTAACCTTTTTGCCCCGCGGCAGGCAAAATCGCCCCGCCATCAAAGTAATCTTGAGGGTTCACCGATGGCGCACCATGTTTGTCAATCATCACGCCTTCCGGCAAAGTTGCGCCTGCATTCTGCGCCGCATAAATCCAACCGCCCGCGATCATGGCCGTGGCAAAGTCCAAAACAAAAGGGCCGTTATCATCGCCGGGAATGCCAATGCAATAGGGATTGGTCGGCAGTTTCGGTTCAATCCCGCCATAAGGCGCGACTTGCCGCCATAGGGTGCGATTGCCGCCGCCGATCAAAATGGTCATAAAGCCTTGTTCCGCCGCCGCATCCGCAAAGGCTCCATGACGCCCTGTATGGCCAAGGTTAACCACGCTTGTGATTGCGATGCCATGGTTGCGCGCGACATCCATCGACCAATCAAAAGCCTGCTTCATCACCGGAATGCCATGCCCTTTCAGGCCATTGATGGTTTGAAAAAAACCATCCTGATGGCTTCGTTCCGCCCGTCCCGTTGGCTTCATATAACCGCGATCAAATTGTTCCGCGTATTGCAAAATACGCATGACCCCATGGGATTCGACGCCGCAGAGATTAGCATCAGCAAGATGGGCGGCAATGATCGCCGCCGGCTCATCCTCCATGCCATAAGCCAATAAGATGCGATAAACCGCCGCTTGCGCTTCCTCTGCACTGACGCGCACCCGAGGGCGTTGATCCGTCAGTTTGGTGACCAGATTGTGCGGATCAGAAGGTGGTGTCATCGCAAGCCTGTTTCTTGATCGTGGCTAGGATCGCATTTTATGGCCATCAGGGTCATAAAGCGGCGCGCCCAAGACTTTAATCGGATAAAATTCCCCAAGAATTTCCACATCCAGCACCGTCCCCGGTTCCGCATGGTCTGATTGCACATAAGCCATCGCCATGGATTGATCCATATGGTGAGCATACCCCCCGGAGGTGATATAGCCAATGGCCTTTCCGTCTTTAAGCACCGCTTCATCAAGGGTGACATCAATGGGGCTGTCGACGATCACGGTCACTAATCTTCGCGCCACGCCTTCGGATTTGAATTGAAGGCTTGCGGCCTTGCCGACAAAATCTTTGTTCCAATTGATGAACCCGTCCATACCAGCTTCGATGGCGTTGAAATCCGGGCGGAATTCCAGCGACCACGCACCCCAACCTTTTTCCAAACGCATCGACATCAAGGCTCGGCTGCCATACCAGCGATAGCCAAGATCAGCGCCAGCTTCTTCAATCGCTTCTGCCAATTTGATCAGATATTGAGGGCGGCAATAAATTTCATACCCCAATTCGCCAGAAAAACTGATGCGGTTAAGGATCACCGGCACGCCGCCGACAAAGGTCATGCGGCAATCCCGAAAACGGAAGCTTTCAGCAGAGACATCATCGCGGGTGATGCGGCTCAGCAATGCTCGCGATTTCGGCCCCGCCAGACCAATGCCGTGCCAATCGCCAGTTTGATTGCGGTGATAAACATCGTCAGGCAAGGTTCGCGCAAAAAACCGAGAATGAGCATCTTGCATTGCCCCAGAACCAAACAGCATAAAATGATCTTCCGCCAAACAAGCCACGGTCAAATCGCCATAAAGACGGCCCTTTTCCGTGAGCATCGGGGTTAAGGTCATCCGCCCGGGCTTTGGGATAAATCCAGCCATGGTGCGATCAAGCCAAGCGCGAGCGCCCTTCCCCTTGATCTCATGCTTGGCGAAATTGGCCAATTCAATCCCGCCAACCCCATTGCGAACAGCGGCCACTTCCTTGGCGACATAATCATGGCTGCGGTTGCGTTCAAAGGTCGGGTCTTCCCAAGCGTCTTCCGGGCTATCGGCAAACCAAAGCACATGCTCAAGACCAAAAGCCTGCCCCATGCGCGCGCCCTTGGCCAAGAGCCGATCATAAAGCGCGGTGGTTTGCTGCTTGCGTCCTTTCGGCAAGGTCTCATTGGGGAAAGTCATGACAAATCGGCGCTCGTAATTCTCGCAAGATTTGACCGTTCCCCAATCCGGTGAGGCCCAATTGCCAAACCGCGCCACATCCATTGCCCACACATCAATCGACGGCTCGCCATCAATCATCCATTCCGCCATGGTCAGGCCAACGCCGCCGCCTTGACAGAACCCAGCCATGACCCCCACCGCGCACCAGTAATTCGTCATCCCCGGCACAGGGCCAATCATAGGGTTGCCATCGGGGCCAAAGGTGAAGGGGCCATTAATCGCGTCTTTGATCCCCGCATTGGCCAATTGCGGCATCCGCTCAAATCCAAGTTCAAGCCGATCCGCGATATGTTCGAGATTAGGCTGCAACAATTCATGGCCAAAATCCCATGGCGTGCCTTCAACCTTCCACGGCACGCCCACCGGCTCATAGGTGCCGAGCAACAAGCCATCACGTTCCTGACGGAAATAGATATTGGCCTGATAATCAATGCCGCAGGGAATGCGCGAGCCAAAATTGGCGATCTCATCAATCCGTTCGGTGATCAGGTAATGATGCTCCATCGGTTGAACTGGGAAATGAAGGCCGGTCATATGCCCCACTTCCCGCGCCCATAGACCGCCACAATTGACCACGTGTTCAGCGTTGATCACGCCTTTAGGGGTGGTGACATCCCAACTGCCGTCTGGCCTTTGGGTGGTGGCGGTGGCTGGCGTATGGGTGAAATATTGCGCCCCATAATGGCGGGCGGCTTTGGCAAAAGCATAGGTGGTGCCCGATGGATCAAGATCACCATCTTGATCATCCCAAAGCGCGGCATGGTAATGTTTGGGGTCAATCAGCGGGTGCCGCCTGGCCACTTCTTCGGGGGAAATAAATTCTTGATGAAGCCCCATATACCGCGCTTTTGAACGTTCACGCTTGAGGTAATCATACCATGTTTTATTGGACGCCAGATAAAACCCACCGGTCAGATGCATTCCCGTGGATTGGCCTGACAATTCTTCAATCTCTTTATAGAGGTTGATGGTGTAACTTTGCAGGCGGCTGATATTTGGGTCTGATGAAATCGTGTGGATTTGCCCGGCGGCGTGCCAACTGGATCCTGAGGTCAATTCATCGCGTTCCACCAAAACCACATCTTTCCAGCCAAATTTCGCCAAGTGAAACAAGATCGAACATCCAACAACACCGCCACCAATAATCACCACTTTCGCATGGCTGGGGAATTTTTTGGCCGTGGTGGTATCATCTTTAATAATCGTTGGCATGGTCGTTTCTCCTCATCGTTATCACTGGTCTTACGGTCAATGGGTTATGGTTTTAATACCAAGCGTCGGGCAATTCGGATTTTCGGCGGGCGACAAAATCGTCCAAAGCGTCTTTGATGCCCTCATCCATGGGCGGCGCTTGATAATGTTGCAGCATCGTGTTCCAGCGTTCATAAGCACGAACACGCATATCCTTGCCGCCGTTTTCTTCCCAACTTTCAACATTTTCACTATCGCTCAATTTGGGTTCATAGAACGCGGTCTGGTAATTCCGCATGGTATGGGATGAACCTAGAAAATGTCCCCCCGGTGCGACTTCTTCATAGGCATCCCGAGCAAAGGCATTGTCATCGGTTTCAAGACCAAGGCTGAGGACTTTTTGATAACTGCCCAGTCGATCAGCATCCATGATCAATTTTTCAAACCCCGTGGCCAAACCGCCTTCCAGCCAACCGGCGGCGTGAAGGGTAAAATGAGACCCCGCGAGCATGGTCGAATGCATGCTATCGGCGCTTTCATAGGCGGCTTGCGCGTCTTCGATTTTGGACGCGGTGAGCGAGCCGCCACACCTGAGCGGTAAGCCCAGACGCCTTGCCATTTGACCGATCACATAATTGGACATGACCGGCTCCGGCATGCCGAATGTTGGTGCTCCAGATTTCAAACTCATGGTCGATAGGAAATTCCCCATGACAAATGGCGCGCCAGGACGAACCAATTGCGCAAAAGCACAGCACATCATCGATTCCACCATAGCCTGCGCCACCGAAGCGGCGGTGCTGACAGGCCCCATGGCGCCGGTGAGAATAAACGGCGTCACCACCATGGCTTGACCTCGGCCTGAATAGACTTGGATGGCCTCCGTCACGACACGATCCACCAATAGAGGTGAGTTGGTATTGACATTGGCCATGATGCAAATGTTGTTGTCCATCACCTCCTTGCCAAAGACGACCTCGACCATATCAACGCTATCCTGCGCCCGGCTTTTTTCAGTAATTGCCCCAAGATGCGGTTTGTCGTTCAGCACCAGATGCGCGTGAACCATATCAAGATGCCGTTTTGATACCGGGATATCCGTTGGCTCTGCGATCACCAGCCCAGTATGATGCAGGTTGGGGTGCATATAGGCCAATTTCACGAGTTTTTCAAAATCATCAAAGGTGGCGTAGCGGCGCCCCCCTTCTAAATCACGAACAAATGGCGCCCCATAAATCGGCGCGAAGACTTGGTTGTTGCCGCCGATCACCACTGACCGGTCTGGATTGCGCGAAATTTGCGTGAATTGAGATGGCGCTTGGGCGCAAAGCGAGCGTATCCATTGAGCATCCGCCTTGATTATATCACCTTGTTCCCCCTGCGGCGTCACCCCGGCTTTACGCCAAATCTCAAGCGCTTTGGGGTCATCACGAAAGGCAATGCCAATATTTTCAATCATCCAATCGACTTGGGCGTCAATCTTCACCAAATCGGCCTCATCAAGCGGATCGAAAAACGGCAATTTGCGCCGGATATAGGGAGAGGATAAAGGCGAGGCGTCTCCAGACGCCCCGCGCCGCGCTTGTCGAGATCGCTTGACCATATTTCCCCCTAAGTCAGACTTAATCGTCAGTGCTTTGCATTTATATCTTATATCTTAATTTATGAGAAAATATTGTGAACCTTGATAATTTTAATCTTTTTGATAGTTTCTACCTATGCAAAACTTTTGGACACATCGCCCTTCTGCCCGGCATTTTATTATTTTTGAAGCCGCCGCCCGCCTTGGATCTTTCACCCTTGCGGCGGAAGAATTGGCCATGCAACAACCATCCGTGAGCGCCGCCATCAAGCATTTAGAGGCTGATATTGGCGTCCTGCTTTTTGATCGCCGCCACCGCAAAGTGACATTGACCAATGCTGGCTTGCGCTTATACGCCGATGTGACGGCGGGGTTATCCACGATTGAGTATTCCATCAAATCCATTCAAGAAACCGTCCGCGCCAGCCATGTGACGCTCAGCACATCTTCGGCTTTTTCTTATTATTGGATGATGCCGCGTTTGGCGGCTTTGCATCAACGCCACCCTGATATCGACCTTCGCTTGCAGAATAGCGATCGCGAGCCTGATCTTGATGCCGAAAACATCAGCCTTGCCATTCGCATTGGCAATGGTGATTGGGCTGGTTGCGAGGCCGCCAAGATCGCCGATGAAATTCTCTATCCTGTGGCAAGCCCGATGGTGATGGCGGCGGCGCGTAATTTACGATCAATACCCAATTTATTGCATGAGCGGCTCATCCATCTTGAAGAACCTATCCGTGAACGCGCAACATGGCGGGATTGGTTCAGCCACCACCGCATCCCCGATCAAGATTTGAGCAGTGGGTTGCGGCTCAATGATTATGCCTTGGTTTTGCAAGCCGCGGTATCTGGCGAAGGGTTTGCCATCGGCTGGGATCATGTTGTGAGCAATTTGCTGAACCGCGGCGTTCTGGCGGCACGGCAAGAATGGGCATGGCATACCGGTCGCGGGGTGTATTTGGTCTGGTCTAAAAACAAAACCTTGTCGCAACAAGCCCGGCAAGTGCGCGACTGGATGATCAGCATGGCGCCAACCGTTCCCGCATCATAACCAACTTTAACCTGACACGCCTTCTCTTGATCAAGGATCAGGACAACCTAAATCAGGTGTGTTGATCACACTACCCCATTGGAGGCATCAATGAAGACCCTAACACCGCTTGCTCAAGCAAAAACAACCTTGGGCAAAACCCTTTTGGGCTTCGCATTATTAACATGCGTCGCCATCCCAAACGCCATGGCTGACGGCCACAGCAAATCGCTTGACTACACGGTCGGCGATAAAGCCTTTTCTGCCCATGTGGAAAAAGCCGCATCCGCACCCAAAGGCACGATTTACATTGTTCATGACTGGAACGGTTTGGATGAGTATGAAAAAACACGCGCCGCGATGCTGGCGGAACAAGGCTATAACGCCGTGGCCATTGACCTCTTTGGTGTGGATGCCAAACTCGAAGGCCGTGATGAT
The DNA here is from genome assembly GCA_964399415.1 of uncultured Hyphomicrobiales bacterium. GTDB lineage: Bacteria > Pseudomonadota > Alphaproteobacteria > Puniceispirillales > UBA1172 > JAGWAQ01. The sequence goes on along the minus strand of CAYNQW010000018.1, from coordinate 7,274 downwards.
TACCGCCGCGAAACAGGTGCTCTGTACAAAGATCGCGGGGAATTTCGCGCTCGCTTATCCGCGGCTATTGAAGCCGGGAAAAATCTCGGCGCTGGCGGCAAATCTTTCATCATCGGCTATTGCTTTGGCGGCGCCGCCGTCTTGGAAGCCGCGCGTGCTGGAATAAGCCTTGACGGTTATGTCAGTTTCCATGGCGGCCTCGGCACACCGGAAGGGCAAGATTATTCCACGACTAGAGCACCGGTGTTGTTGCTTCATGGCTCGGCTGATCCTGTATCTGGAATGGAAGATTTGGCCAGCCTGCTCAACCAATTGAAAGAAGCCGGCGTTCCCCATGATGCTGAAGTCTTTGGCGGTGCTCGTCACTCTTTCACCGTTGCTGGCTCGCGTGATTATGACGCGGATGCTGACGCGCGGTCTTGGGATGCGCTGATGCGGTTTTTGGCGCGTAACGGCTAAGCGCATCAAATCTTAAATTGCCGAAACAGGCGGGTTGCATTTGCATCAACGCGCCTGTTTCACCCACGACTTTAGCGCCTCCCCATACCGATCAATGCCGCGATAATCTCGCATGGCTGGCGACATTTCATCGACCAAGTTCAGCAATACACGCAAAGCCTCCGCGTCATTTGCCCAGCGGTTAATCGGCGCAAGACTGGTTTGAATGGTAAAAACAATCCAGCCGGTTTTTGGCATTTTGCGAAGGGTCTGCCGTTCCACCCGCACATAGAGCCGCTCGCCTAAATCTGCCTCGGATAATGCCGAATGCGGTTGCCGTTTTGGGGTAAACAATCCATCACCGATCTGCAATGTCCAATTGCGGCGAAGGCTGATGGTGTTTTCGATCATCGCGTCAAAGAACCGATCAACCGGTCGCGCCAATTGCTCCGCATAATGCGGAACAGGGGCATGGATACCCGCCATCGGCAATCCCATTTTTTCCGCCAAGACCCAATGCGATGGAAAAGCCAGCGCGGCGGCTTTTAACACCCATTGAGTTTTAACAGATTGATCATCAGACTGTTTTGGCGCGAGCAACAGCAAATCTTCAGGCAGATGACGCGCGGCATGATCCAACGGATGCAACTGATCCGCATTAGGCAATTTCATCTGATGATGGCGGTCTAGATTGGCGGCGATCAAGGCAAGCAATTCTTGTGCCGCCTCATCCGCGTCGGGAAGCGCTTGAAAAATCGCCGCGTGGTGCTGCTCGGCCAATGCTTGTTTCAGCGCCAATTGCCGCGTTTTCATGCTGGCATCACCAAAAGCATCTGGCGCCAACAACCAGTCTTTTGGCGAACAAGACCGCAACCCCATTTTCATCGGCGCGCCCAAACGAACCCATGGCGCAGAAATGTTAGCGTTTTGGCTGTCCATGATCCCTCTTGTTTGCGGTTCACTTGACCTTAAATTGCCCCTCATGATGGCGCGGTTGGGTCAGGATGACAATGGCGCGTCCTGTCATATCTTTATTTGTCTTAATTTTGATTTTTTATAATTTTACTTGTTATTTTTTTATTTTTATATAAATATACAAATATTATTTCAATATTACAAAATTACGACAATGCTGCCTTATTGCAACCTTACCGATGATCACACCATTCGCCTTTGGGATCGCGACAGCCTGATGGCGCATCTTGGCCTTTCCAACGGCGATGAGCCAAATGCCGCTGGCTTAAAGAAAATGGAACGCCTCACCGCAGAAAGCGGTTATTTCCCCACCCTCCTGACCTTAGATGAACTTCGTGATGAGCATGGGCAAGCGTTATGGCCAAATTTACGCGATCATGACGTGCAAGCGATCCAATCGCGCCGCGGCAAGTGGTTGGCGTTGCAATATTGGCAATCGGCGGATCACCCGGCCATGATCATCGCCAATGATGGCCGCGGCTCACGTTTCTGGCGCTTTATCAATGATGATCAGCCCCTTGGTGAGCATCTTCAGGATTTCATCAACGGCCTTAGCGCCCACAGCCCACAACCAACCCTGATTTTTTTGCATGGCAAATTGGCGGCTTATCGTCATGATGCCTTGCCCCCTGCATCCATTCGCGTCGCGCAAACCTCTTATCATGAACAATACAACATCCACATTCCCAGCGATCTTTCTGCCATCCCTCCGATGACGCCGCCATCTCATCTTGACCGGCTTGAGGCTGAAAGCCTGCATATCATGCGCGAAGTGGCGGCTGAGACGACCAACCCCGTCATGCTGTATTCCATCGGCAAAGACAGCGCGGTGATGTTGCATCTGGCGCGCAAAGCCTTTTGGCCGGGGGTGCCGCCTTTCCCACTTCTGCATGTGGATACAGGGTGGAAATTCCGCGCCATGTATGAATTTCGCGATCAAGTGGCCGCCGCCTCTGGCATGGAATTATTGATTCACAAAAACCCAGAAGGGGTGCGCCAAGGCATCAATCCGATTGACCATGGCTCAGCCCTGCATACCGATATCATGAAGACCCAAGGGTTGAAGCAAGCGCTCGATGCCCATGGCTTTGATGCGGCTTTCGGTGGTGCCCGCCGTGATGAAGAAAAAAGCCGCGCCAAAGAACGTATCTTTTCCTTCCGCAGTCGAAGCCATCAATGGGATCCGAAAAACCAACGTCCAGAATTATGGTCTCTATACAACACGCGGGTTCATGCGGGGGAATCGATGCGCGTTTTCCCGCTTTCCAATTGGACCGAATTGGACATTTGGTCTTACATTTATCGTGAACAGATTCCTATTGTGCCGCTTTACTTCGCCAAAGAACGCCCGGTGGTTGAGCGCGACGGAACCTTGCTGATGGTTGATGATGACCGCCTGCCCTTAACAAAAGCCGATAAAGTGACCATGCGGATGGTACGTTTCCGAACCTTGGGATGCTATCCCTTGACCGGCGCCATCGAAAGCCAAGCCAATACATTAGAAGCGATCATGCTTGAATTGCTCACCGCGCGGCAATCGGAACGCCAAGGGCGCACCATCGACAAAGATGCCCATGCCTCCATGGAACAGAAAAAAATGGAAGGGTATTTTTAAGATGAACGATCACTCCCCTTCTTCTGAGATCACGGCATATCTCGAGGCGCAAAACAGCCTTGATGCATTGCGGTTTATCACCTGCGGGTCTGTCGATGATGGCAAAAGCACCCTCATTGGCCGTATGCTTTATGAGGCGCAATCTTTGTTTGATGACCAAGTCGATGCCCTTGAACGGGATTCCCGCAAACATGGCACGCAAGGCGAGAATATTGATTTTGCGCTCTTGGTGGATGGCTTAGCGGCAGAACGCGAGCAAGGCATCACCATTGATGTCGCCTATCGTTTCTTTGCCACGGATCGCCGGAAATTCATTGTCGCCGACACGCCCGGGCATATCGAATACACCCGCAACATGGCCACTGGCGCGTCAACCGCCTCGGTGGCGGTGATTTTGGTCGATGCCCGAAAAGGCGTATTAGAACAAACCCGCCGCCATAGCCTGATTTGCCAATTGATGGGCATCAAGCAGGTTATTTTAGCGGTCAATAAAATGGATTTGGTGGCCTATGATCAATCGGCATTTGACGCGATTTGTTCGGATTATCAGGTGTTCGCTCAAGACCTTGGCTTTGATGACATCACCCCGATTGCGCTATCCGCCCTTAAGGGTGACAACATCACCAAACGCTCCGATGCCATGCGTTGGTATAAAGGCCCGACTTTAATCTCAAAACTAGAGACTGTCCCGACCGCGTCAACGTCTTCCTCTGCTCAAGGCTTTGCTTTGCCGGTGCAATCGGTCAATCGTCCGGATGCACAATTTCGCGGCTATAACGGGCAAGTGTTGCGCGCGCCTCTTCGAGTGGGCGCAGCGGTGCGCGTGTCTCCCAGCGGGGCGGAATCCACCATCAAATCCATTTGGCTGGGCGGCGCGTCTCTTGACGAAGCCTCGCCCGGGTTAAGCGTCACCGTCGTATTAAATGACGAAATTGGCATTTCCCGAGGCGATGTGATTGCCGCGAAAGAAAATCCTGTTGAAACCGCTGATCAATTTGAAGCTGATTTGGTCTGGATGAGCGCGGAAAAGGGGTTTGCCGGACGGCAATATTTGATGAAAATTGCCGGTCAGACCATCACCGCCAGCCTGCCCACCTTAAAGCATTTGATCGATATCAACACCGGTCGGCATCTGGCCGCCAATCAAATTTCCTTAAATGAAATCGGGCGAGTGACGCTCAACACCCAAAAACCAATCTGCTTTGACGCCTATGATCAAACCCCTGCGTTGGGCGCGTTTTTACTGATTGATCCTCAGACCAATCAAACGGTGGCGGCGGGCATGATCCGTTTTGCTTTGCGCCGCGCCCGCAATGTTCATCGCCAAAATCTGGATATTAATCGTGAGGCTCGGGCATCGCTCAATGGTCATGGCTCGAAGGTTTTTTGGTTCACCGGCTTGTCGGGTTCAGGCAAATCAACCATCGCTAATGAATTTGCCAAATTGCTCCATGCTCAAGGCATCCGCACTTATATTCTTGATGGCGATAACATTCGCCATGGCCTCAACAAAGACCTTGGCTTTACTGATGCGGATCGCGTAGAAAACATCCGCCGCATTGCTGAAGTGGCCAAACTGATGGTTGATGCTGGCCTTGTGGTGCTGACGGCGTTTATCTCTCCCTTCCGGGCTGAACGTGAGATGGCGCGGCAGTTGTTTGACGAAGGCGATTTCATCGAAGTCTTTGTCGATACGCCCCTCGAGATCTGCGAAGCCCGTGACGCCAAAGGGCTTTACGAAAAGGCAAGACGAGGCGAATTGCCAAACTTTACTGGCATCGACAGCCCGTATGAAGCCCCTCTTCATCCTGAATTTCATCTGAAAGATCATGAGATCAGTCCCAAAGAAAGCGCTGAGGATTTGCTGGCCCATCTTCAGGAGAAATTTGACCATCTTTAACCCGTCATCAGCCCCTATTGAGCCGGGCTAAACCAAGATTAAACGTGGTAATAATCGCGATACCATTCGACAAAACGCGCCACCCCTGTTTCGACCGAAACTGAAGGCGCAAATCCTGTGAGGGCGTGGAGCAAATCATGGGAGGCGAGGGTAGCGGGAACATCGCCCTTTTGCATTTCCATCATGTTCATTTGAGCGGTAATGCCAAGGGCGTTTTCCAATGCTTTGATATAATCCATCAACGCCACCGGCTGGCCATTGCCGATATTCACCACCCGCCATGGCGCCACCGGCGACAGGCTATCCCCATCAATCCCCTCATCATCACGGGCTTCTGGCAAAGGCGGGATCGCGTCCACCAGTTGAGCAATGCCCATCACCAAATCGTCAATATAGGTGAAGTCACGTTGCATCTGGCCGTGGTTATAGACATCAATCGGCAGCCCTTCGAGCATCGCTTTGGTGAATTTGAACAGCGCCATATCAGGACGCCCCCAAGGGCCATAGACGGTAAAAAACCGAAACATGGTCACTGGCAGTTGGTAAAGATGGGCATAGGAATGCGCCATGACTTCATTGGCTTTTTTCGTGGCCGCGTAAAAGGACATCTGATGATCCGTGGCTTTGCTTTCAGCAAAAGGCATTTCCGTATTGGCGCCGTAAACTGATGACGTGGACGCCATCAATAAATGCTGAACCTCAAACTGACGCGCCGCTTCAAGCACGTTAAAACTGCCAATTAAATTCGAGTCGACATAAGCGCGAGGATGTTCAATCGAATAACGCACCCCGGCTTGCGCCGCCAAATGGATGATCACATCAGGGCGGTGATCTTGGCAGGTTTTCATCAATTGCTCGGCGTCTTCCAACAAGGCTTCCACCGCTGAAAACTTTTGATTCTGAAGGAGCATTTGATGACGTTTTTGTTTTAGGCTCACCTCATAATAATCGGTCATGCCATCATAGCCTATGACACGGTGTCCCTGGCTCAGCAACAGTTTCGCCAAATGATAACCGATAAAACCAGCCGTGCCGGTGATCAAAAAACAACGCGAAGATTGGGTCATGCCGCTTCTCAGATTTCAGATTTTCATCAGGGTAAGCCAGATCAACATTCGCCAGCAACCATTAATCCACATATCCACTGAAATCCTTTCATTCATTTTTAACAAAATGGTGGTAAGATGCGTCTGTTCAACCAATGATTTCGCCTATTGAGATCCTCTTGGTCTGATTTGAAAACAACCGTATATTATGAAATTTAACAACTTCTGCATCGCCCAAGATTTGTCATGCTAGCAATCGAAACTCCCGGAACCTTTCAACTGTTCATTTTACCCGTGATCAGCACTGTTTTGGCAATTGTTATGGCTAAATTATGCGCCCGGCCTCTTGGCTTGATCGACCGCCCAGATGCCCGCAAACAGCATCATGGAGAAATCCCTCTTGTGGGCGGCGTTGGGTTGTTTTTCACCCTCTGCTTGATCATGACGCTCAACAATGCGTGGTTTACCGACCTTGGCTTCATTGCGCTTTGGTCTGTGCCGATTTTCATCGTGGGTTTCATGGATGATCGGTCGGTGTTGCCATGGGCATGGCGGCTTTCGGTGCAAATCACCGCCGCGCTTGGCGTGATCTTTACCACGGGGCTGACCATTCAATCGGTAGGACATTACCCTATCTTAGGCATGGTTTTTTTAGGGCCTTTATCCATACCTTTAACGGTGTTTGCGATTGTTGGGCTTGCCAATGCTTTTAATATGATTGATGGCGTGGATGGGCTTTGCTCAGGGCTTTCGTTGGTTGCCTTGGCCGGACTCTGGCTTCACATTCGCGGCGCAGACCCCTTCTTTGACCTTGTTCTGATTGGGTTAATGATGGCGCTGCTGGCCTTTTTAGCCTTCAATTTGCAATCAAACCCAAAGCATAAAATCTTTCTTGGGGATGCCGGCAGCGGAACATTAGGGTTCTTGATCGGCTGGTTTATGATCAAATCCAGTCAAGGAAGCGCGCCCATGATAGAACCTCAACTTGCGGTGTGGTTGGTCGCCCTTCCCCTGATTGATCAGATTTATGTGGTCATCAAACGCAGCAGCCAAAAATTAAATATTTTCAAACCTGATCGAAGCCATCTTCATTACACGCTGGCGGATAAGGGCATGGCCAAATTGAACGTCTTGCTGACGCTTCTTGCCATGGCTGTTGGCTTGGCTCTTATCGGCACGCTCCTCAGCCAGATATGGGAGCAGGCTTCTGTTCTTATCCTGCTTGGTTTCACCGCCGGGATTATTGCTTTCATCCGGCGCTAGCAATTCCTGCTGATAACCAATTTGTGAAATTGACTTC
>CAYNQW010000017.1:17236-21106 GCA_964399415.1 uncultured Hyphomicrobiales bacterium | reverse complement strand
AAAAAGCGCAAGCCGAAAAAATCATCGGCGCCAAAAGAGCCTAAAAAAGGCTATCTTAACGGCTATGGCCGCTCATCGTTGGGCGGCAGTTATGTGTCCATCCCGGCCTCTTATTCGGGTCGATCCGCGCCGCATAAAACCCGCAGCATCGCGCGCGAGATTCGCTACAAGATACGGTCAGGTTTTCCGTCCGGCGGCCTCAATCTTTTGACCAAGGATAATCTGCGTTATTTGACCAAATATGAAGAAGCCGTGTTGCGGGCGGATATTGCTCATGGCTATTTTATTTATGGCAAAGATATTGATGCCATCCGGCAGGCGCGGCAAGCCATCGCCTTGGCTGGGGCTGATGTTCCTGCCGCCTATTGGACGGCGGGGATTGCCGCTTGGCGTCACGGCAGTATTGATGAATCGCTCAATTACTTTCGCGTTTTGGCGACGATGAAAGATGCTAAATCGTCGCAAATTTCTGGCGCGGCATTCTGGGCAAGTCGCGGCGAAATGATCCAAGGACGAGCGGATGCTTCTTTTCGCTTTCTGGATATTGCCGCCAATCATCAAGACACGTTCTATGGTATGCTCGCTGCCGAAGCGTTAGGGCAAGACATTGCCCTTGATTTTACCCTTCCCAGCATTACCGATGGCTATCTTCAGTGGTTGCAATCGACCCCTGGCGGCAAGCGTGCTTTTGCCTTGCTCCAAATTGGTGAGACTTATCACGCCAGCCGAGAGTTGCGTTATTTGTGGAAAGAAATGACCGATGATCAGCAAGCGCAAACCATGGCGCTTGCTGCTAAAACTCATATGGCGGGGCTAGCGTTTCGCGCCGCCGATGTCATCAAGCAAGAACGCGGCGTGCATTATTATGGGGGTCTTTACCCGATCCCTGATTTTGAAACCAGCGCACCAATCCGCATTGATCAAGCTCTGCTTTTGGCGGTGATGCGACAGGAATCAGGTTTTAACCCGCGGGCAAAATCTTGGGCAAAGGCCAGCGGCTTGATGCAGTTAATGCCTTCCACCGCGGCGTTCATCACCCGTGATCGGGGTTATCGTGACAAGAAACGTCACGACCTGATGGTGCCGGAAATCAACATTAAGATTGGTGAAGATTACATTCTGCATTTGCTGGATGAGCCGATTGTCGAACAAGATTTGGTGAAATTGCTTGCCGCGTATAATGGCGGGCCGGGCAATTTGAAAAAATGGATGCGTAAGGCCAATCATGGGGATGACACGCTGATGTTGCTCGAATCCTTACAAGCGCGCGAGACGCGGTTTTACGTCAAAAACGTGATGACCAATTTATGGATCTATCGCAAACGCTTAGGGCAGAATGCCGTATCGGTCGCCAATCTGGTGGGTCAAGGCACGGCAACATACGCGCCTTTCCATGGCCAGACGGTTGACCAAGTCTGTTCGCTCACCAAACTCAATGAGAAATGCAAACGCCCTTAACTTTTCTTTCTCCATGATGAGAAAAGGCTGATGGAGGCCATGATGACGGGACGTCTTAACGAAAATATGGAATTTGTGCCTATTGGCATCGCCGTGATGACCATTTCCGATAGCCGCACTCCTGATAATGATAAATCGGGTGATCTCTTGGCCAGCCGCGTCATTGAATCGGGGCATCACTTGATCAGCCGCACCATCGTTCATGATGATGTGGATGAAATCCGCGCCATGACCAAACTTTGGATTGAAGATTCGGAAATTGACGCGGTGATCACCACCGGCGGAACCGGGGTGACAGGTCGTGATGTCACGCCAGAAGCCATGCGCGGGATTTTTGATAAAGAAATTGAAGGTTTTGGCGAAATGTTTCGTTGGCTCAGCTACCCCAAGATTGGCACATCAGCGTTGCAAAGTCGTGCGATTGGCGGCGTTGCGGGCGGCACGTATATCTTCTCTCTGCCGGGTTCGCCTTCGGCTTGCCGCGATGGCTGGGATGACCTGCTAAAATGGCAATTGGATATTCGCCACTTGCCGTGCAACTTTGTTGAAATTATGCCGCGGCTCATGGAAAGAGGGATCGGTGGTCGGTCCAGTTAAATTGCCGCCGGATTCAAAGCCTGATTTTAGCCTCGAGACCGCCGCGCTGGGCGAAGCCGATAATTTATTTGCCACCAGCAAGCGCGTCGTGATTGGGGTTGATGAAGCAGGGCGTGGCCCTTGGGCAGGGCCGGTGACCGCGGCGGCGGCATGGCTCAATCCCGATTGCCTTGATGCTATTCCCATGGGGCTAAACGATTCAAAAAAACTATCGGCGCAAAAACGGCAACTCCTTTTTAACGATTTATCCGCACTCCCCCCAACCGTCTTTGCCGCTCAAGTGGCCTCAAGAAACGCCCAAGACATTGACCAATCGGGCATTTTACCAGCGACATTTACCGCCATGGAGGATGCGGTGATTGGGCTGTTGCAGCATTGGGCGGAAGATCAATTGAATTTCAAAGAATATACCCTTCATGTGTTGGTGGATGGCCATTTGAAACCGCCTTTCCCACGGCTTGGTCAATACATCGCTCATCCGCCTGTGGTCACGCCGGTGATCAAAGGCGATGGCCGTTCGCTTTCTATTGCCGCCGCGTCGATCATGGCCAAAGAAACACGTGATCAGATCATGACCCGCCTTGATCAAGATTATCCTGGTTATGGTTGGGCGGATAACAAAGGCTATGGAACCTCTGCCCATCAAGCGGCTTTGGCGAAACAGGGCATCACCCCGCATCACCGCCAGTCGTTTAAGCCAATCGCGGCGGTCATGGCCAAAACGCTCCCACAAGATAAAGGGCTGGATTAAGCCAACGCCCACCAGATATAGAAATCACTTTATCTTTGCCGTTTAAGGCATTGACTTTGCATGATTCCCTGCGAAAAGATGAGAAAAACTAAGGGATACACCATGCCGGCAAACGCCACCACAACCTTGAAATCTGTGACCAATCGTCTGATCATTGGCGATTGCGTGGCGGAGATGAAGCGTCTGCCGGACGCGTGTGTTGATCTCATTTTCGCAGACCCGCCGTATAATTTGCAATTGAGCGGCGCGCAATTAACCCGTCCTGATGAGACCGCCGTTACCGCTGTGTTGGAAGATTGGGATAAATTTGACACCACCCGCGCTTATGATGAGTTTACCGCCGCTTGGATGGCGGAAGCCCGCCGCATCCTCAAACCAGATGGCGCGATTTGGGTGATTGGGTCTTATCATAATATTTATCGCGTTGGCACGATCTTACAGGATACGGGGTTTTGGATGATCAATGATGTGATTTGGCGGAAATCAAATCCGATGCCAAATTTTCGTGGTCGCCGCTTTACCAACGCCCATGAAACGTTGCTTTGGGCGGTGCCGTCGCAGAAATCGCGCTACACGTTCAATTACGATTCCATGAAAGTGATGAATGATGATGTGCAAATGCGCTCCGATTGGACCTTGCCGGTGTGCAATGGCGGTGAGCGGATTAAAGACGAAGCCAATGGTCAGCGCGCGCATCCCACCCAAAAACCAGAATCATTGCTCGCGCGGGTGATCATCGCTTCCAGCAACCCTGGGGATGTGGTGTTGGATCCATTTTTTGGATCAGGCACCACCGGGGCTGTGGCCAAAAAATTGGGACGCCAATATATCGGCATTGAACGTGACCAGACCTATGCGGAAGTGGCGAAGAAGCGGCTGGCCGCGGTTAAACCGATTCAAGATCAAGACCTGCTGGCCATGCCCAGCAAACGCGCCGCCGCGAAAGTGCCTTTTGGTGCCTTGCTCGAAGGCGGCATGATCACCCCCGGCGATACCTTGGTCTGCCCGAAAGGTCAATGGCAAGCCCGGGTGCGCGCCGATGGCAGTTTGATCGAATCCCCGAA
>CAYNQW010000017.1:0-17136 GCA_964399415.1 uncultured Hyphomicrobiales bacterium | reverse complement strand
ATCAACCCGATGATCAGCAAGAGGCTGACCACCACCATGCCATAGCGATCTTCGCCGGTCATCCACACCACCCAGCCATAACATAAAGGGCCTAAAAACGAGGTGGATTTGCCGGTCAGCATCATGAAACTAAAGACACGGGCTTCGGCGCCTTCAGGTGCCATGCGGCTAAGATGACTGCGGCTAGCGGATTGCAAAGGGCCAATGAAAATGCCCATGACGCTGGCCGCAACCCAAAACACGAGCGGCGAGGCGGTCATCAAAATGATCCCGCCCAAAACAATCATAGCGATCAGCGATAAACGAATGGTTTTGATGGCGCCCATGCGATCATCAAACACGCCGCCTAGAATGGCGCCAAGCCCAGCGGTGATGTTCAAAATAATGGCAAAGATCAACACCTCAATCTGACTAAACCCAAAGACCGTGGCGGCAAAAATTCCGCCAAAAGCGAATAACGTCACCAGCGCATCAGCATAGATCATGCGGGTGATGATAAAACGCAACATCCCGGGGGTTTGTCGAATGATGCGCCAGCCTTCCGCCAAACTGCCATCTTCGGTGCTAGACGCCTTTGGCTCTGGCACATAGAGAAAAAAGGGGATCACAAACACCATCAACCAAAGCGCGGCAAAGGGCATGGTGATGCGGATATGTTCCGATTGATCGTGGTTCAACCCAAAGGGAGAGGTATCCGGCAAAACAAACACCCCCAGCGCAATGATCAAGGCGACAATGGCGCTGATATAGCCAAAACCCCAAGCAAAGCCTGAAATCCGGCCGATGGTTTCTTGGGTTGAGACGGACGGCAATAACGCGTTGTAGAAAACAAAAGACAATTCAAGGGCGAAAATCAGCACCCCTGACGCGATCAAAGCCAGCGGTATCATGGCTTGATCAGGGGCAACCCACCACAAAGCAATACCGCTAATGCCAGCGATCAGGGTGAGCAAAAAAAGGATTGGCTTTCGGCAATGCCAACGGTCTGCAAGCGCCCCTGAAAATGGCGCGATGACCGCCACCGCAATGCTGGCAAGCGCGGTCATCCATGCCCAAGCGACCGTTCCGCCTTGGGGCATGACCACGGTGGTGAAATATACCGCAAAAATAAACGTGCTGTGCAACGTGGGGAGTGGTGAAGCGGCCCAATCGTATAACGCAAAGGAAAGGACGGTTTTTTTATTGATGCCATCCTTATCCATGCATTGTCCTCAATATGGTGATCTACGCGCTTTTCTTTTCGAGGCGGCGTTCATGCAAGACTGGCTCGGTGTAACCCGAGGGCTGAACGCGCCCCTTAAAGACCAAATCGCAAGCCGCTTTGAACGCAATAGATTGATCGAAATGACCATCCATCTTTTCGTAAAGCGGGTCACCGGCATTTTGCTCATCGACCACTGCCGCCATGCGTTTCATGGTGGCCATGACTTGATCTTCTGTGGTGATGCCGTGATGCAACCAATTGGCGATATGTTGGGATGAAATCCGCAAAGTGGCGCGGTCTTCCATAAGCCCAATATTGTTGATATCCGGCACTTTTGAACAGCCCACGCCTTGATCAATCCAGCGCACCACATAGCCTAAAATGCCCTGAGCGTTGTTGTCCAATTCGGCTTGAATATCAGCATCAGACCAATTGGTTTCGCGGTTGATGGGGATATTAAGCAAATCATCCAACTTGCCGCGAGGCTTTCCCTTTAGGCTGTCTTGAATGGCAAAAACATCCACCTGATGATAATGCAGAGCGTGCAAGGTTGCCGCGGTTGGAGACGGCACCCAAGCGGTGTTAGCGCCAGCCTTTGGATGGATGATTTTTTGTTCCAGCATGGCGGCCATCAAATCTGGCATCGCCCACATGCCTTTGCCGATTTGAGCTTTGCCGCTAAGCCCGCAGGCAAGGCCTTTATCAACGTTCCAATCTTCATAAGATTGAATCCAAGCCGTGCCTTTCATTTCCGCTTTGCGAATCATGGCACCAGCTTCCATCGAAGTGTGGATTTCATCGCCGGTGCGATCAAGGAAGCCTGTATTGATAAAGGCCACCCGAGATTTCGCCGCGCGGATGCATTCTTTGAGATTGACCGTCGTCCGGCGTTCTTCATCCATAATGCCAATTTTAATGGTCGATGACGCAAGGCCGAGCAGCGCTTCCACCTGACCCATCATTTTATTCACAAAAGCCACTTCTTCAGGGCCATGCATCTTAGGCTTGACGATATAGACCGAGCCTTTGCGTGAATTGCGGATGCCATCCGTTTTCTTCAGGTCATGCATCGCAATGGCGGTGGAGATAAATGCGTCCATAATGCTTTCAGGCATTTCATCGCCATTGGGCAATAAAATCGCTGGGTTGGTCATCAATTCACCAACATTTCGCACCAACATCAGCGACCGGCCATGAAGCGAGAAGGCTTGGCCATCAGGGGCAATGTAATCACGATCAGGGTTCAGCGCCCGCGTCATGGTCTTGCCGTTCTTTTCAAAGGTGTCGTTAAGATCGCCCGCCATCAGGCCCAGCCAATTGCGATAAGCCGCGACTTTGTCTTCTGAATCGACGGCGGCGACAGAATCTTCAAGATCAACAATCGTGGACACCGCCGCTTCGAGGATAATATCATTGATTCCCGCTTGATCGGCGGCACCAATCGCTCCGCTGGCATCGAATTGGATGTCGATATGCATTTCATGCACCGCCAGCAAGATTGACCTTGGCGCGGCAGGATCACCCGTATAACCGCGCAACATATTGGCATCAGCAAGACTAGAGGTGCTGCCATCGGTCATGCGAACGCTGAGTTGACCCTCGGTGATTTGATAGGATTGGGCATCACGGTGACTGCCCTTGGCGAGAGGCGCGACGGCGTCCAAATGCGCCCGGGCATAGGCAATAACCTTTTCACCACGCTTCGGGTTATAACCGCCACTGCGAGTCGCGCCATCGTCTTCGCTAATCGCATCGGTTCCATAAAGCGCATCATAAAGGCTGCCCCAACGGGCATTGGCGGCGTTGAGCGCGTAACGGGCGTTAAGCACTGGCACCACCAATTGTGGGCCGGCAATGGATGAAAACTCATCATCGACATTGCTGGTGGTGATGTCAAAATCCTCACCCTCTGGAACAAGATAGCCAATATCCATCAAGAACGCGGTGTAAGCCTCGGCGTCAAAATCAGCGCCGCGATGGTCGATTAGCCAAGCATCAATTTGGCGTTGCAGGTCATCACGTTTTGCCACCAAAGCGCGCGATTCTGGCGCTAATTCAGCAGCAGATTTGGCAAAGCCCGCCCAAAAAATATCGGCATTAATGCCGGTGGCGGGCAACACTTCGGTGTTTACGAAATTAAGCAAATCGTCAGCAACCTTGAGGCCGTGACAGTCAGTCCGTGAGGTCATGATGTATTCTCTAGTTTGCAGGGTTGGGATAGCGGGACTATAGAATCATGATCCGTGGCTGTAAAGAAAAATGCCGCCTAGCCGTCCCAATCGAGACCAGCGTTTTTCAATCGGGTTCGAATGCGTTCTTTGAGCATGGCGCAAGAAGCCTCATCACGACCTTCGGCGCGTGCCACCAATTCAGCGCCGGTGTTAGAAGCGCGGATCAACCACCAGCCGTGATCGCCTGTCACGCGGATGCCATCCATATCAGCGGCGTCTTGTTGATCAGGGTCAGGATGGGTGCTGACATCAGCAATCACACGAGCCATGACGTCAAATTTAATCGTGTCATCACAAGGGATTCGCAATTCAGGGGTGGCGAAGGTGATGGGCAAAGAATCCACAAACGCCGTGATGCTCTCGCCGCTGACCGCCATTTCGCGCAGCACCGCCAAGGCCGCGAATAAGGCATCATCATAGCCATAATAACCATCGGCAAGGAACAAATGACCGCTCATCTCACCGCCAATCGGCGCGCCCGTTTCTTTCATTTTTGTTTTCATATGGCTATGGCCGGTTTTCCAAAGCAGAGGCTTGCCGCCCATTCCAACCACCGCGTCTAAGGCCGCGAGCGATGATTTCACGTCAAAAATCACCTGCGCCCCCGGGGTTTTACGCAAACTATGCCGCGACAAATAGGCGGTCAGCAAATCGCCCGGCACTTGCCGCCCCTTGGCATCAATCAGTCCAATGCGATCACCATCCCCATCAAAACCAATGCCCATTTCGGCATCGTGTTTGGCCACCGCCTCACGCAGCAGATCAAGGGTTTCAGGATTGACAGGATCGGGATGATGATTGGGGAAAGTGCCATCAATCTCTGCAAACAAGACATGGTGCTTGCCGCTGATGGCGGCGGTTAAATCCGTCGCCGAAGGTCCAGCCGCGCCATTGCCGCAATCCCAAATGAAGGTGAGATCATCCAGCCCAGCCAAAGAACCGATAGCATCAAGCATGGCGGCGATGTAATCGGCTTGCAGATCATGGTCTTGACGCTGACCGCCTGGGTGGCGTTTGACGCCTGCCGCAACATTGATCCCCAATTGCGTGATGTCATCGCTGAAAAAGGGCTTATGCCCCAGCACCATCTTAAAGCCATTATGGCTTGGTGGGTTGTGCGATCCGGTCACTTGAATGGCGCCATCGGCGTTAAAATGCTGATCCGCAAAATACAATTTGGGGGTAGGGCCAACGCCGATATCCGTCACCGTCATGCCGCCATCCACAAGACCATCCATCAAGGCAGCGGCGAGATGCGGTGAACTCAAGCGACCATCGCGGCCGATCACCACATGATGGCCTTCCGCCGCGCGCACCCGATTGGCAAAACCAAGACCAATCATATAAGCGTCTTGATCATGGAGGGTGTCGCCAACAATACCGCGAATATCATAAGCACGAAGAATGGTGGGGTGAAATTGATGAGTGATCAAAACGATTGTGCCTTCAGCCAAGCAGAAAAATCAGAAGCTAAGTCTTCACGCGACAGCGCAAATTGAATATTGGCTTGCAAAAAGCCTAATTTAGAGCCGCAATCAAACCGCTCACCCGTGAACAGCGCGCCGTGGAATGGCGCTTGACCAATCCGCTTGGCCAGCGAGTCGGTTAACTGAATTTCACCGCCTGCGCCGCGATTTTGCTTTGCGAGTTCTGCAAAGACACCAGGCTCAATGATGTATCGCCCCACCACGGCCAAGTTGGATGGCGCGTCTTTGGGTTGGGGTTTTTCGACCAATCCTTTGACTTCGGTCAAAATCCCTTTTGTTTCGCCGGGGGTGATGATCCCATAAGATGAGGTTTGATCGGGCGCAACTTCCATGGCGGCCACCATATTGCCGCCGGTGTTTTGCCAAGCCGTGACCATTTCGGTCAAACATCCGGGTTGTCCTTGCTTGGGCAAAATCAAATCATCGGCGAGCAACACCGCCACCGGTTGATCGCCAATCAAATGCCGCGCGCACCAAACCGCGTGACCAAGCCCTGCGGGTTCTTGCTGGCGGATATAAGCGACGGAACCCGGCTCACGCATCATCGCGCGCACGACGTTGAGCGCGCTGTCTTTGCCACGGGCTGTGAGGGTGTCCTCTAATTCTGTCGAATGGTCAAAATGATCTTCGATGGCGGATTTACCGCGGCCTGTGACAAAAATAAATTCTTCAACCCCAGCTTCAGCGGCTTCTTCCACCGCGTATTGGATCAAGGGCTTGTCCACGATGGGCAGCATTTCTTTGGGCATAGATTTGGTGGCGGGTAAAAATCGCGTGCCTAACCCGCCAACGGGGAAAATGGCTTTTTTGATGGCTTGTGGCATGAAACACATCCTATCGTCGCTGAATCCAAATCGCTTAAGACTATATTATATATATTAATGTTTTTTGACTGTCTAAACGTGATATAACGCCATTGCAATACTCTGCGTTGATTGATAGTTCTATGACCATGATTAAAAATGACATTCAACAGCATCTGCACAAATCAGCAGAGGTCAAATTGGCGGCGGCAGAAACTTGCACACCGGCGGCGGAAGCGGCGGTTCATCTCATTGCCGACAGCCTTAAAAACGGCGGCACATTGTTGTTATGCGGCAATGGCGGCTCCGCCGGTGATGCTCAGCATATCGCGGCAGAATTTGTCGCCACCCTCGATCACCAACGGCCTCGACCAGGCTTGCGGGCCTTGGCCTTGACCACGGACACGTCGTTTCTCACCGCCTTTACCAATGACTTTGGCTATGACAATGTTTTTGCGCGGCAAGTCGAAACCCTTGGACGTAATGGCGATGTGTTGATTGGCCTATCCACCAGCGGCAATTCGGCCAATGTTGTGGCGGCGGTCAAAGCCGCAAAGGCAAATGGCATTCGCACCATCGCCATGACCGGAGAAAGCGGCGGCGCCTTAAAAGACCTAGCCGATGTTGTTATTGCTGTGCCATCTTCGCAAACAGGCCATATCCAAGAAGCGCATATTGCCCTTGGTCACGCCATCACCGCGGCGGTGGAAAAAGCATTAGGATATTAGTGGAATGAAGCAAATATTGAGGGGCAAGAGATGAAACTGACGGTGATCGGTTCAGGGTATGTGGGGCTTGTGTCTGGGGCTTGCTTTTCGGAATTTGGATTTAACGTCACTTGCGTTGATAAAGATTCAAGCAAGATTGATAGCCTCAATGCAGGCAATATCCCAATTTATGAGCCGGGACTCGATGATCTGGTGGCGCGCAATCGGGCGGCGGGTCGGTTGCGGTTTCAAACAGAATTAGCGGAATCGGTGGCTGAAGCTGACGCGGTGTTTATCGCGGTTGGCACGCCCACCCGCCGTGGTGATGGTCATGCGGATTTGTCCTATGTCTATGCGGCGGCTGAAGAAATCGCCGCGCATCTTTCGGGATATACCGTGATCGTGACAAAATCGACAGTGCCGGTTGGGACGGGGCGCAAGGTTGCGGCGATCCTTCAAAAAACCAACCCCAATGCAGAATTTGACGTGGCGTCAAACCCTGAATTTCTCCGTGAAGGTTCTGCCATCAATGACTTTATGCGCCCGGATCGCGTGGTGGTAGGGGTTGAAAGTGATGCTGCCCGTGACGTTATGGCGGCTTTGTATCGGCCATTGAATATCCGCGAGACCCCGATTTTATTCACGACGCTTGAGACTTCAGAATTGATCAAATACGCGGCCAATGCTTTTTTGGCGGTGAAGATTTCTTACATCAACCAGATGGCCGATCTCTGTGAGGCGGTTGGTGCGGATGTTCATGATGTGGCCAAGGGCATGGGGCTTGATAAACGGATTGGTGCTAAATTTCTGCACCCAGGTCCAGGATATGGCGGCTCGTGTTTTCCTAAAGATACCCTCGCGTTGGTTAAGACCGCCGAAGATTTTGGCCGCGAGGTGACGATTGTAAATGATGTTGTTCGGTATAATGCCGAACGCAAAGCCAGCATGACGGATCGCATCATCACGGCTGCCGGTGGGGCGGTGGATGGCAAGACAATTGCAATCCTAGGCCTTGCTTTTAAGCCTGAAACCGATGATATGCGCGACAGCCCAGCGCTCGATATTTTGCCGCATCTCGTTGCCGCCGGCGCCAAGATCAAAGCCTATGATCCGGCGGCGATGGATCAGGCCAAACCGCTTCTTCCAGCAAGCGTTGATTACACCGACAGCGCGGCGGCGTGTTTAGCGGATGCGGATGTAGCGGTGGTCATCACCGAGTGGAATGAATTTCGCGCCCTTACCCCTTCCGCTATTGAAAAGCAAATGCGCGGCAAGGCCATTGTCGATCTGCGGAATATTTTTGATGGCAAAGCCATGATCAAAGCAGGTTTTGACTATATCAATATCGGTCGGGCGGGCATGGCGACAAGAACGTCCTAACAACACCCCGCCAAAGACCAATCCATTTGGCGTGGTCAAGCGTTCCTGTTTCCTTTTCAGTATTTTACAGGCTAAGACCGTTGCCATGGTCAAGATTAGGGGGAAAGATGAAGATTGGATTTTTAGGAACAGGGATAATCGCCACTGCCGTGGTGCATGGCATCGCGGGTGATGGGCATCACATTTGTGTGTCAGAACGCAACGCGGATAAAGCCAATCATCTTGCAGCAACCTATGACAATGTTATGGTCGCCACCAATCAAAACGTGGTGGATGAAAGCGAGGTGATCTTTTTGGGTTTAATGCCTGAAGTCGCCGCCAGCATCTTGCCATCGCTATCCTTCAAGCCGGGACAAATCATCATTTCCTTCATCGCGGCGCTGTCGCTAGAACAGGTTGGTGAACTGGTGGCTCCAGCGCAAGCGCGGGCGTTGATGTTGCCCTTTCCCAACATTGCTTATGGCGGGTCGGTCATCCCAATGATTGGTGACCAAGCGATAGTAGAGGCTATATTTGGCGCCAATAACACCCTGACTGTGCTGAAAGATCAAAGCGAAATGGACGCGCTGCTTTGCGCCCAAGCCGTGCTCTCTCCTGCCGCAAAATTGGTGCAAGATGCGGCCATTTGGCTTGAACAGAATGGCGTTGATCAAGGCAGGGGCGAGCCGTTTTTAAGAATGTTGGTCGCGTCTAACTTAACACAAACCCCGGTGCCTCAATTGCTGGCGGCCTTAAAC
Organism: uncultured Hyphomicrobiales bacterium; assembly: GCA_964399415.1. Lineage (GTDB taxonomy): Bacteria > Pseudomonadota > Alphaproteobacteria > Puniceispirillales > UBA1172 > JAGWAQ01. Next base: position 8,587 of record CAYNQW010000017.1, on the reverse strand, counting down.
ACGCCGGGCGGATACAACCAGCGGCTGCGCCAACATATGGATCAAGAAGGCGTGCCAACGATTTTAGCGGCAGGGCTTGATGCGCTCAAGTCATCGAGGTGAGTGAAGGCACTGATTGCCAGTGTTCATCAAAGCTAGGTTTATAAACTGTGTTTTAATTTCAATATATTCATCCTTAAATCTTTTAAGGATAGGAATAATTCGTAACAAACTTTTATGGTTTTTGTTTCTTGAATGTAAAACGCGTTTTTTACGCCGTCGCAATCTTCAAAATTGACGGTAATTTTGTCTTTTGATTTGACCATAAAGTTGCGCATGGCCCATTCGATCCAGCCGTTTTCCCGATCCAAATAATTGATGATCACTTGATGGTTCTTATTGGTCGTGTCATTGAAATTGACGGTGAAATAATCTTGGTCGTTTCTTCCCCATGCTTCATTTTGATCAATGTAATGGTTCCAAGATTGGATTAGATTTGAATATCTTGATTTGCATTTATTATTAAGAAAATTTTCCAATTGTCTTTTTTCAATGTAACTGTTGAAAAACTCTAAATTTCCATCTTTCATTAAACAAACGTAATTAAAAAATCTCTTTTTATCCGTGGAGTGATTGTAAACTTCTTCCGTATTGTCGATTTCTAATAGATTGCGATAATAATAGATATCTGCGCCAGCCATCAAAACTCTATGCCTGTCCTTAGAACTGATTTCATAATCTTCGGATGATTTGAATTGACTCGGTCTGACCAAAAGATTGTAGACAACAAAACTATCGGCCAAGTCTTCTTCAAAGGTAAATTTTTGAACGTTGTAATTCCTGATGACGTAGTGACCAAGTTCATGAAAAATAATATTGGCGGTGGCTAACTCGGCAAAAAAATAAGCATCGTTAACATTCTTTTGCACATCATCTTCTGCGTATGATGGGTGTATAAGAAGCCACGAAAGCATGAAAAAAATAAAACGAAACATAGGATAAATTCTTCAAATATATCTTTGCTTTGAGCATAGGATAGAATTGATCTTAATTTTAAGACAACTATTCGATTTTACAATCTTCTTGTGGTGGGTGATTTAGCCATCCCCTCTTGATGAAGGCTGGCGGCAATCCATCGCTAAATTATTGCGTTAGTCGCGACGGGGAGACTCGACCAGCCGCATGGCGGTTACAAGTCCAATAATGGAACTGATCAATACCAGAATAAAGGCCATACGGTACTCATAGGGGGAATAGATTGGAATATTATTCTCCAACGTCCCTTCCCACTGATAATCAAGCGAAAGCCCAACAAGTGGTTGCAATATAGCCCCTGAAGCCACGGTCATCGAATTGACAATCCCCGTGGCGCCGCCGGCTATCGCGGACGGCATGACATCACGGACAAGGGCGAAACAGCAGGCCATCACCCCTCCGGCCAAACCGATCAATATCAATAGGCTGACCGTCAAAGCCAATGACAGCGCCGGCAGAAAAATCAGCATGATTAACGCAAGACAAATAACGGCACAGCCAAGAATCAAGATCGGCTTTCGCCGGCCCAATTGATCCGACAGCCAACCTCCGGTGGGAGCACCAACAGCCCAGCCCAGCAACAACAATGAAACAAGAAACGCGGCTTGTGGGCGGGACAGATCATAAGCCACGCGCAAATACGGCGTTCCCCATAACCCGCCAAGGGCAAGCATCGGCCCTGACATCGTTGCGGCGACAATCGCAATTTTCCATACTTCTTTTGACTTTGCGGCGGCCGTCATGATCTGACGTAAGGATAAGCGCGGTGAGGATGGCGCGGCTTCGTTTTTTTGCTGAATGGGGTGATTGCGTACAAGGAGAAACACCAAAACTGCCAACCCAAAACCAAATCCTCCCAGCGCAAACAGGCTATGACGCCAGCCAAAATATTCGACATAAAGTGCCAGCGGCCCTTGGGCGAGCATCCCTCCGCTCATCCCAATAAACATGGCCAGCCCAGCTAGAAACCCAAAATATGACGGGGAAAACCATCGCGCCGCCAGCGACAGCGAACCTAAAAATCCAACCGCGGATCCCATGCCAATTAAAATCCGGCCGCAATAGGCAAGAAACAGGCTATCAGCGAGTCCAAAGAGAACAGAGCCAATCGCCGCGAGGCAAAGGGCAATGGATAAAAGGCGGCGTGTTCCCCAGGTTTCAAGCAACGCGCCAAGCGGGATTTGCAACAACACATAAGGATAGAAATACAACGATGACAATGTGCCGATCATCGCCCCGCCAATGGTGAAATCACGCATCAAATCAGACACCAAAACAGAGGGAGCCACACGGTGAACAAACGCATAGCCAAAGGCCACCGCCGCCAGCGACCAGATGACACAAGCATAGACCCCGCCTTTTTGCTGGCGCGCAAACCAACCCCCAAGCGGGGGAAGATTGAGGGGGTTATAAGGACCCGTCATAGAGAGTAAATCCTGTTATACTGGCTTAAGTTTTAATCAGGTCAGATCAGCCGCAATTTCAATAATGCGCGCCCTTAAATTTAGCAGAGTTTTGCGCGTGATGGTGCAAAAACCGCAAAAGCCTAAACTTCCTTGACCCAATCATCAAACCAATGCCTGAACAAATGATACTGCGACTCGGCATAACGTCGTTGAGCCTCAGTCAATGGATCGGTCTCATTGAGTCTTATCGCTGGTGAATGATGGCTTTATGACGGTGGTTTGAAAACACTTGAAGCGATGATTATCAGTGGTCACAAAACAGTAAGTCTGATGTTTTGATATATGCTAGGCTAGTTAAAACCCATTATGGGTTAGCCCTTCAAAGTCTTATTTTTATGGAGCGCCTGATGACCCCTGATATGATTATTGCCAATGGTCGCCTTCTTACCTTTGATAAAACGCAGCCAGAGGCATCCGCGCTGGCGGTGCATGGCGGGCAGATCATCGCTGTTGGGCAGACCGCCGATCTCATGGCCATGGCGGGGTCAGATACGCGCATCATTGATGCGGCGGGCAGCACGGTTTTGCCTGGGTTCATTGATAGCCATGTCCATTTGTTTGGCGGCTCGGTGGAACTCGATTATCTTGATCTTTATGGCGTCCAAGGGATTGAAGCGCTGACCGATAAAGTCCAGGCATGGTCAAAAGCCTGCCCTGATGATCAAATGCTGTTTGCCATTCAGGGCGATTACAACATCATCGCCCCGGGGCATCAGACGACCCGCCATGATCTGGATCGGGCGATGCCTGACCGTCCCTTTGCCATGTTTGCTGCCGATCATCATACCATCTGGGCCAATACCAAAGCGCTGGAACTTGCAGGGATTCTCCATGGCGGAGAGGTGGATAAGGGCGCAGAGATTATCATGGCAAAAGACGGCACGGCAGCTGGCGAGTTGCGTGAACCTGGAGCCTATGCGCCGGTGTTAAAACTGACCCGTTATGGCGGCCGCGATATGATTGGATTGGTGACGGGCCGAAATCCAGAGCCGCCAGCCAGCATGAAAGAATATGCGCTTGATGCTGATGCCATTTCCCGGGGGCTGAACCATTGCGCCAGCCACGGGATCACTGGTTTGCATAACATGGATGGCAATATCTACACGCTTGAATTGCTGAAGACGCTCGAAGAGCGCGGTGAGTTGCGTTGCCGCACCGAAATTCCGTTCCATTATAAGAGTTTTGATACCATCGACCGTTTTGCCGAAGCCGAAGCCATGCGCCGTGATTTCACCGGGGATTGGGTTTGGTGCAACCGCGTCAAGATGTTTGTCGATGGGGTGGTGGAAAGTTCAACCGCATTGATGCTGGATTCCTATCCCGGTCTGGACACGATTGGTGACGCGGTCTTTGACAGAGATCATTTTATCGAGGCCTGTGTTCGGGCAGATGCTTTGGGATTTCAGATTGCCGTCCACGCCATCGGCGATAGAGCCATCCGACAAACGCTTGACGCCTATCAGATTGCCCAGCAAACAAATGGCGTGCGCGACAGCCGCCATCGGGTCGAGCATATCGAAGTGCTTCATCCTGATGATCTGCCGCGGTTTGCCGAACTTGGGGTTGTGGCGTCTATTCAACCGGGCCATGCCCCATTTGGAGTCTATTTTGGATCGGAAACAATCAACAGAATGCTTCATCCGCATCAGATACCAACAGCCTTTGCTTGGCGTGATATACGCGACAGCGGAGCCAAGGTCGTGTTTTCAACCGATTGGCCTGTGATCCCAGTTGATGTCATGCCCAATGTAAAATCAGCGGTGGCACCAAAAAAACTATCCGCGCCATGGCGCAATCAAGCCCAGACATTGAACGAAACACTGGCCAGTTATACGGTCGATAACGCTTGGGTGGAATTTAATGAACATCGCAAAGGTCAACTCAAGGCAGGCATGATGGCGGATGTGGTGGTGATGTCCCATGACCTAGAGGCGATGGATCCAGAAGACCTCGACAAAGCGCGCGCTCAATTCACCATTTGTGGTGGGCGCATCACCTATGAAGCCTGACGGGGCGTGATCAATATTTCTTGCGGTTGAAAAGAAAGAAAACCGTGACCACGAGCAGTGAGATTGCCAGCAAAATGCTTGAAATAGCATTGATTTCCGGCGTGATGGTGCGGCGCAATTGCCCCAGCATATAGGTTGGCAATGTATCTTGACCCGGTGTTTTGACAAACTCGGTGATGATCACATCATCAAGCGAAATGACAAAGGCCAGCATAGCGCCGGCCATAATCCCCGGCCAAAGCAATGGCAGGGTTACGCGGCGAAACACCATAAAGGGCTTGGCATAGAGATCACTGGCGGCGGTTTCGAGGCTTAAATTCATGCCGTCGAGTCTGGCCTTAATGGGCAGATAGGCAAAAGGGATACAAAACGCGGCATGCGCCACAATAAGATAACCAAGGCCGAAATAATTGGTGAAATTCTTAATGATGGCAAAGAAGATCAATAGGGCAACCGCTGTAACAATTTCAGGCACCATTAACGGTTGATTGATCATGATGAAGATGAACTGTTGCCCCTTGAACGGCTGAGTGCGTGTTGTTCCAAGGGCGGCCATGGTCGCCAGAATGGTGGAAATGAACGAGGCGCAGACAGCAATAATAACCGAACGTATGGCGGCGTCCTGCACCAATTGGTTCTCGCTTGCCGTGATATACCAGCGAAGCGAAAATCCTTCCCAAAGCATGAGATTGCTGCCAGCATTGAACGAATAAAACACCAACAAAAGAATCGGTGCATAAAGCGCAAAGAAACAAATGAGGGCAATTTGCTTAAAACCAAATTGTTTGGTTACCGAAAACCCTTTCTTATTATTCATCCGATTAGTCATTCTTATTTTCCGATTTCTGAATAATTCGGACATAGATGATTAGGGCAATCATCACGATAACAAGCATGGTGACCGCAAGCGCAGCCCCAAGGGGCCAGTTTTTCCCCTGCCCAAATTGCAGTTCAATTAAGTTGCCAATCATCATTCGCTTGCCCCCGCCAAGAATTCGAGGGGTGACATAAGCGCCAAGTGACGGCACAAAAACAAGAATTGAGCCAGCGATAATGCCCGGTTTAATGATCGGTAAGATGATTTTACGCAAAACCTTGATCCGTGTTGCGTAGAGATCAAATCCCGCTTCAACAAACCTGAAATCAAAACGCTCCATTGACGCATAGATCGGTAAAACCATCAGCGGCAAATAGACGTAAGTCATGCCAATCAGAATAGCCAAATCTGTATAGAGCATTTTGATCGGTTCTGAGATAATCCCCAAACTGATCAACCCGTTGTTGATGACGCCTTTATTCCGGATCAGTTCAAGAATGGCAAAGGTGCGGATCAGCAAATTTGTCCAAAAAGGTATCGTGATAAGAAAAAGCCAGATATTGCGGGTTTTTGGTGGGCGTGTGGCAATGTAATAGGCCGTCGGAAAACCAACAAAAAGACAGATCATTGTTGTCAGAAAAGACAATTGGACGGAACGCCAGAAAATAGAAAGATGGGCGTCTGAAAGCGATACGGTATCGTCAAAAATATCGCGGGTGAACATGACCCGAAACCAGGCTTCGGTGGCAAATTCCCAGATAACCCCGCCATAACTTCCGGCGGTCAAGAACGAATAGATCAGCACGATCAGCAATGGTCCAGCGGCAGCAAAAATAAGCAACGCCAAAGCTGGCATCGATAAAAGCCAGTTATTGGTGGTCTTTCGCTTGATCTGTTCGCGCTCAAGGGCGCTGAGTTGCTGGGCCATCATTAATCCTCAAGAATCTGAAGAGCGTCTTCTTCAAGGAATATGCCCAATCTGTCGCCAATCGCCGGATTGAAACTGGAATGGATGGTGTTTTGCGAACGAACAATGAATGTCTCGCCGTTATCAAGCATGAGGTGGTAGTTTGTGTCCGTGCCGAAAAAAATCCGATCCGTGAGGCGGCCGGTCATGGCCGCGCCCTGGCTTGAGGCTTTAAGTTGTGTATGTTCAGGGCGGATAAAAACCATGGCGGTCTTATCGCCAAATTTATTTGCCGGCATCCCGACCGTGAATTTCTTTTTACTGCCCTCAAATTGAATGGTGGCTTGCTTTTTCTTCTTGTCGAGATTGTTGATATTGGCTTCGACGAAATTGGATTCGCCAATAAAATCAGCAACGAAGCGTTTGGTCGGTTTATAATAAATTTCATCAGGTGAGCCGACTTGCAGAATATGCCCATTGCTCATCACCGCGATCCGGTCAGACATGGTCAGCGCTTCTTCCTGATCATGGGTGACGAAGATAAAGGTAATGCCGGTTTCAAGCTGCAGGCGTTTCAATTCGATTTGCATGCCTCGGCGGAGTTTGTAATCCAACGCGGAAAGAGGCTCATCGAGCAGCAGAACATCAGGCTTGGGCGCCAACGCTCGAGCTAGGGCAACGCGCTGTTGTTGACCGCCGGAAATCTGATCGGTGCGACGATCCTTCAGTTCCTCCATATGCACCAGAGCAAGCATCTCATTGACCGTCCGTTCAATTTCATCCTTTGGCTTGTTCAGCATTTCAAGGCCAAAACTGATATTCTGGGCAACGGTAAGATGCGGGAATAAGGCATAATTCTGAAAGACGGTGTTGACGGATCGCTTATAGGGCGGAAGGTGGGTGATGTCGTTGTTGTCGAGCAGAATATGTCCGAAACTTGGGCTTTCGAAACCGGCAATAAGCCTTAGCAAGGTTGTTTTGCCGCATCCTGAAGGGCCGAGGAGCGTAAAAAATTCATTCCGCTTGATGTTGACAGACACATGATCAAGCGCCTTTACCAGATCAGGCTGCGCCCCAAAATATTTTCCAACACCTTCGACCTTAACGGCATCATCTGCCTCGTGCTTTTTGATCATCAATCATTCTGCCATATAAAAAATATTTAATATCTAGAATTATTTACACAAGATTGCGGTAATTCAACCCCCAAGTGGCGCTAGCAAGATTTCTTGCCCAGCGCATCGGCAATGGCATGGATGGCCAATTGCGTATCGACTTTGAAAACATCGTCCAGAAAGTCCGGCCAAGTTGAAAACTTAACCACGACCATATTATAAGCAGGCGCTATGTAAATCAGCTGCCCAAAAACTCCAAGACACATCAAGGATTCAACCGTCTGGTCTTCAATCCAAAACTGGTTGCGGTAACAGCCATTGGGCAGAAGACGGCGCCGTTCATCAGAAAACAAGCCATGCGGTCCACGCCGCACATCAGCGATCCATTCCGCTGGGATGATGCGCTCGCCGTTGTGAATACCATCGTTGAGATAAATCTGGCCAAATCGCCCGAAATCACGAAGGCATCCATTGAACCCTCCGCTGGCGAGACCGTAGCCTGCGGCATCAACCGTAAAATACCCGTCTTCCTCAGCGCCAATTTTCTGCCAGAGTTCCTTGCTGAGAAGGTCATGAAGCGGCATACCCGAGACATGCATCATGATATGCGCCAGAAGATCGGTTTCGATTGATCGGTATAAAAACGCGCTGCCATGATCTGTATAGGTGTTTTTCAGGGACAGGATTTGATCCCAAACTGTTTTTGGCCACTCTATATCAGGGCTGGCATCAGGCGAAACAGGCCGCCATCCGGAAGCCACATCGGTCTTGCCGACATCTGAATCAAGGCGCGTGTATTCTTCGCTGTAATCAACGCCGGTGGTCATATCCAGCACATGCTGAAGTTTTGCACCTTTCCATGCGGTTTGCTCAAGCGCAGGCAAATACGCCTCGACAGGCGCTTGCGGATCCAACTGGCCTCGGCCAATCATGATGCCGGTCACGGTTGCGGTGATGGATTTCGACACCGACTGCATCAGATGAGGTGTCTCAGGCGTCATCCCGTTGTAATAACTTTCATGGATGATCTTCCCATCGGACATCACCAGAAAAGCATCGGTATAACTGTCGTTCAAAAAATCGGCGATGGTGCAAGTTTGACCGCCAGAGCGAGTAAAAGGAATTTCAGCAATCGGTTGTTCTTGCCGCGGCAAAGGTTGGCTTGGGGAATTGCCGCGCCAAACGCGCGATGTTGGCATAAATTCACGGATGCGCTGAAAACTCCAGCGATTCCAAGGCGGCCGATCCCATTCCATCCG
>CAYNQW010000016.1:0-21593 GCA_964399415.1 uncultured Hyphomicrobiales bacterium | reverse complement strand
AAAATTGGGGCAAGAATTGCTTACAGCACGGCAATTTGAGGTGTTGACCTATCTGGCGGATGGGTACACCGATAAAGAACTGGCAAAATTGCTGGGCATATCTGCGCCTACCGCGCGGCACCACGTCAATGCGATCATCGTTCGGATGGGCGCCAACAACCGCACCCACGCCGTCGCCCTCGCCTATCAACGCAAATTGCTGAAAGTGGATGGTTGATCCCATCCCCCACGATCAGATCAACTAAACATATGTTGCAGGGTTTGCTTGATTGTATTGGCGGTGGCATCGCCAAGTGCACCAATTTTGCGCGACTTTCGCCCCCTCAAATCAACACAGCGCATTTGATCAAGCGCAATTTGTCCCTTTTTGCCTTGAAAAACACAATTAGGGCGGAATGGCCATGGCTTAATTGCGGTGGTCATTGGCGCGACAAGGCGTGTTTTCAACTTATTCATCGTATTAGGAGAAATAATCACGCAAGGGCGGATTTTATTAATCTCCGCACCAGATGTTGGATCAAGGTCTATCAACCAAATCTCAAATTGCTTCATGACGAACTCTTTTCGTCGTCATCCCAAGTCCACCAACTGAGGTCATCGGTTTCAACAAAACCCTCCCAAAGAAATTCATCTTCTTCAGCATCTTTGGGATCAATCGCTTCTTCCCACCCTGCGCGGGGATTTTGGGCGGGAGCAATCACCACTTTGTTATCTTCGACCGTCAGTTCAACATGATCTAAGATCCCAGTTTGTTTCAGAATGGCTTTGGGTAAACGCACACCATGGGAATTGCCCATTTTTACCAGTTTTGTTTGCATCCGGTGGCCCCTAACTTTCGCATAATATTAGTATACACAAAATATATACATAAATCAATATTTTGCTAGGGGATGACCATGATCCAAAATGCTTGCGGCAACCATCATCTGGGGCTTTGTCGATGGCATTAAGGCCAGTTCCTAGTCAAGCAAACACTGAACTTAGAGTAGGTTGAACACTGTCATCGACATTCAACATGAGGCGGGCAGCCGCACTCAGCATCACACAGAACGATGCATTTATAAATCAAGCCTCTCTTGTAACCCTTACTGGAAGCCAAACAGACAAGAAAAAATGGCGGAGGGGAAGGGATTCGAACCCCCGAAGGGAGTTTCCTCCCTTAACGATTTAGCAAACCGCCGCCTTCAGCCACTCGGCCACCCCTCCGCAAAAGTGGGTATGGGAATACTCCCCACGGCGTATGCACTTTCTCAATACCGCCAAGACTGCGGCTTGTCAAACCATCAGTTGAAGGTTTTTCACATTCTCTCTACCATAGCCGATTGAGGCGTGGTCTGCATTGGGCGCCCGCCGCTCAACGGAGAGTTTTTATGACCAATCGCATCACCGGCCAATCGCCATCGGACACGCTCATCGTCTTTGATAAAGATGGCGTTTTGCTTGATCTCAACGCCACGTGGTTGCCGGCGATTGTTGCGCTTGGCCGCTATCTTGAGCAGCGTTGCCACGGCGCCACCAGCCGCGATGAGTTTCTCGCCGCCGCCGGGGTGATGATGACGCCGGGCAGTGATGACGGCATGATTTTAGAAAACAGTCTGTTTGCCGCTGGCACTTTTGCGGAAATGCGTGACGTCTGGCAAGCCATGGAACCGCGGCTTCAGCCTGTCTTTGCTGATCATGAAACCTACCGCGCTGATGTCACGCAATTGATGGCAGATGCGGTGCGCGGCAAGACCGTGCCGATGGGCGCCGTTAAGGATGGGATTTTCCGCCTGAAAGCGGCGGGGTATCGGCTTGGCGTGGCGACCAATGACAACACCCCCAGCGCGATGATCAATTTGACCGATTTGGGCATTGATCAAGCCTTTGATGTGGTGATCTGCGCCGATAGCGGCTTTGGCCGCAAACCTGAATCCGGCGGCTTGCTTGAGGCGTGCCGAGCCACCCGCATTGCCCCTGATGCGGCGATCATGGTGGGGGATACGGCAACGGATTATGGCGCGGCACAAGCGGCGGGGTATCGCGGTTTTGTGACCGTCAGCCACGCCGCCCCCACTAAGCCTGCGTTCATCCCCCACAGCGATGCCGTGGTGTCTTGCGTGGGTCGGCTGGCGGATTGGTTGGAGGTTTAGGGCGTAACGCCACCATGGGCTTAGCCATGGGCAAGAGTGATCACGGGGAGGCGATCAATGGGGCGATCAATGGGTTGATCACTGGCCGCAATCTTGATAATTGCTGTCGTAACATTGCCGCGCGGCTTTTTCGGCGCGCTTGATGGCAACATCACCCAAAGAAAAATCCAAACGCATTTGTTGCTTGACCAAATGGCGAGCCTCTGGCGCCTTTTCATCTCCATTTACCCAGGCAAGGGTGAGCCACATATAAGATTTCTCTAAATCTTGAAACACCCCTTCACCATTTTTATACATCACCCCAAGATTATTTTGCGCAGAGGCAACCCCCTGCTCGGCGGCCAAGCGGTAAAGACGTGCCGCTTCCTTTAAATCACGCTCAACCCCTTCACCATTATGATACATCACGGCGAGAAAAAGTTGTGCAGAGGCATCCTCCTGCTTGGCAAGGGGGAGCCATTTGCTTAAGGCTATGTCATAGTCTCCCTCAGAATACGCTCGCCAACCATCTATAAAATCATCAGCATGGGCGATTGGGGCGGTTAGTGTTAAGGGCAAAGCCAGCACCACCAGCATCAGCCAAGCCCGCAAGCGTTTGAAGCCTTTATGCGTCATCACGGCATTCCTCATCGCTACACTCCATAGCAATAGCCGCCGCCACTAAACCCGTGGGGCGAAGTTGATCGTGATATCTGGAAAACGAAAAAAGGATAAAAAGACAGGCAGATACCCTAACCAAAGGATAGGAAACCGCAAAAATCCTGTCAAGGTCAGGCCAAACAACTCCCCAAAAAGGCAACCTTAGAGAAAGGCAACATAAGAGAAAGCCAATCTTAGAGGCCAGCAAAAGCCAAAGGACGAGGATTAGCCGTCCAATTTGGCCTTTAGCATTTGGTTGACAACGCCGGGATTGGCTTGGCCTTGTGAGGCTTTCATCACCTGCCCCACGAAGAAGCCAAAGAGTTTGTCTTTGCCGCTTCGGTATTCGTCCACCTTGTCTTGGTTGGCGGCCATCACGTCGTCGATCATGGCTTCAATCGCGCCGGTATCGGAGACTTGCTTGAGGCCTTTTTGTTCGATGATCGCGTCTGGATCACCGCCGGTTTCGATCATCTCCGCGAAGACATCCTTGGCGATGCGCCCTGAAATCGTGCCATCGCTGATCAACCCCACCAGCGCGCCCAATTGCGTTGGCGAAACCGGGCTATCGTCCAAGTCTTTGCCCAGTTTATTCAGCGCGCCGAACAATTCCACCGTCATCCAATTGGCGGCCAGTTTCGCATCACGCCCGGCCGCGACTTGTTCATAGAAGGCGGCGGTTTCCAAATCTTCGCTGATCACCGTGGCGTCATAGGGGCTGAGGCCATATTGTTCGATCAGCCGCGCTTTCAACGCGTCGGGCAATTCCGGCAAATTGGCCTTGATGCCATCGACCCAAGATTGCTCAAACACCAAGGGCAGCAAATCCGGATCCGGGAAATAGCGGTAATCATGGGCGTCTTCTTTGGATCGCATTGACCGCGTTAAGCCTGTGTTGGTATCGAACAGCCGTGTTTCCTGATCAATCGTGCCGCCATCTTCGATAATCTCAATTTGGCGAGCCACTTCGGCGTTAATCGCCTGACTGATGAAGCGGATGGAATTGAGGTTTTTGGTTTCCGTGCGCGTGCCAAACTCTTCCCCAGGGCGGCGCACCGACACATTAACGTCAGCCCGCATCGACCCTTCTTCCATATTGCCGTCACATGTCCCCAAAAAGCGCAATATTGACCGCAATTTCGTAACATAAGCGGCGGCTTCTTCCGCCGAACGCATATCAGGCTTTGAGACGATTTCCATCAACGCCACCCCTGAACGGTTCAAGTCAATGTAAGACTTGCTGGGGTGCTGGTCATGCATGGATTTGCCAGCGTCTTGTTCAAGATGCAGGCGTTCAATGCCAATCGCGCGGCTAGAGCCATCCTTCAAGTCAATCGTGATCACGCCTTCGCCGACAATCGGCTGTTTATACTGGCTGATTTGATACCCTTGAGGCAGGTCTGCGTAAAAATAGTTTTTGCGGTCAAAAACGCTGAATAAATTGATCTGCGCGTTCAGCCCTAGCCCGGTTTTCACCGCTTGCTCGACACAAAACTTATTGATCACCGGCAACATCCCCGGCATCGCCGCATCCACCAATGACACATGTTCATTCGGCCCCGCGCCAAAAGAGGCGGATGATCCTGAAAACAGTTTTGATTGGCTGGTGACTTGAGCGTGCACTTCAAGGCCGATCACCACTTCCCAAAGGCCGGTTCTGCCTTCAACCAAATTCTTTTGATCCGAATTCGTCATGATCACAACCTCCTGCTCATTGGCCCGCGGCACGGGCGGCAACGGCTGAAAACCCAGCGGCTTTTTCAACAACACGGCCTGCCTTCACCAAGGTATCCTCGTGGAAGGACGGGGCAATCAATTGCAAGCCTAAAGGCAATCCATTCTCCGCCAAGCCAGCAGGCACGCTCATCGCGGGCACCCCAGCAAGGCTCGCCGGAACCGTGAAGACATCGTTTAGATACATGGTCACGGGATCGGTGATTTTCTGACCAATCGGGAAAGCCGCCGAAGGCGTGGCAGGGGTCAATAAAGCATCAACCGATTTGAACGCCTCAATAAAATCATTTTGGATCAACCGGCGGGTTTTTTGGGCTTTCAAGTAATAGGCATCGTAATACCCAGCCGAAAGCACATAGGTGCCGATCAAAATCCGCCGCGTCACTTCATCACCAAAGCCTGCCGCGCGCGTTCTCGCATACATATCATCAAGGCTATCGCCTTCGACGCGCTGGCCATATTTAACGCCATCATAACGCGCTAAGTTGGACGACGCTTCAGCCGGTGCAATAATGTAATAGGTGGGCAAGGCGTATTTGGTATGTGGCAAGGATACTTCCACACAAGACGCGCCCGCATCTTCAAGCCATTTGCGGCCTTCTTCCCAAAGCGAGGTGATTTCGCCATCCATGCCATCCATGGTGTATTCCGCAGGGATGCCGATGGTCATGCCTTTAATGCCATCATTCAACCCAGCCATCAAATCTGGCATCGGTTCAGTGACCGACGTGGAATCCCCAGCATCATGGCTGACCATGGATTGCAGCATCAACGCGCCATCAGCCACATCGCGGGCAATTGGCCCCGCCTGATCAAGGGATGACGCAAAAGCCACAATCCCACGCCGAGAACAGCGGCCATAGGTGGGTTTAATGCCAACCACCCCGCAAAACGCTGCTGGCTGACGAATAGAGCCGCCGGTATCCGTGCCGGTTGCAAAAAGGCTGGAGCGCGCCGCCACCGAAGCCGCTGACCCTCCTGATGAGCCGCCTGGGGCGTAATCTTGATCATCACCGCTCACCGTCCAAGGGCTTGCCACCGCCCCGCGAGCAGAGGTTTCATTGGCTGACCCCATGGCAAATTCATCACAATTGAGTTTGCCCAGCATGACCGCGCCATCATTCCACAAATTCTGCGTCACGGTGCTTTCATACACCGGCTTGTAACCGTTCAGAATGTTAGAACAGGCCGTGGTTTCAACCCCAATGGTGCAAAACAAGTCTTTGACGCCCACGGGCAGCCCTTCTAATGCGCCGCCTTCGCCTTTCGCCAAGCGTGCATCGCTTGCTTTGGCCATGCCGCGGGCTTTGTCATGGGTGATTTCGGTATAGGCATTGAGCGCAACCGTGGCGTCCGCGGCTTGCAGATACGCGTCGGTCAGTTCCACCGCTGAAATAGATTTGGCTTCGAGCGCGGCGCGCGCTTCGACGGCGGTCATTTTGAGAAGATCGTTCATTGCATCCAATCCTATTCAACCACTTTTGGCACGACAAAAAACCCAGACATGGATTCCGGTGCGTTTTGAACGATTTGATCCGCGATCTCGCCATCGGTGACAACATCATCGCGCATTGGCAAAGCATGACCGGTGACACTCGCCAACGGCTCGACCGCATCAGTATTGACTTCGTTGAGTTGCTCGATCCAATTCATGATGGATGATAATTCCTGCGCCATAGGCTCAAGCCGATCATCTTCAATATTGATCCTCGCCAAGCGGGCCACACGGGAAACTGTAGTTTTATCGACAGACATGTCCGTTTGCTCTATGCATAATGGGGTTAAAACATGACAGCACTGATAGCACCCAAAATGGCCATATGCAAGATTGACACGTTCCGAAATGCCGTTCCAGCAGGCGAACGCCTGATTGGGCTTGATGTTGGCAAGAAAACCATCGGCATCGCCACCTGTGATGCGGGCTGGCAAGTCGCCACGCCTCACTCGATCCTATGGCGACAGAAATTCACCCCTGATATGGAGAAACTCTTTGAACTGATCCGTGAAGAGGGGCAAATAGGCGGCATGGTGATCGGCTGGCCCCTGAACATGGATGGCAGCGCTGGCTCACGATGTGATTCCATCAGAGACTTCACCCACGCGATGCTTAAACTCCATGATATCCCTGTCTTATTTCAGGACGAACGCCTTTCCACCGCCGCGGTAGAACGGGCCATGGTCGACGCGGATATGACGCGGCAGAAAAGACATCTGCGGCGTGATGCGCTTGCCGCCACTTGGATTTTGCAATCAGCACTAGACCTCTTTCGAACAATAGATTAATAAGATGGCCATGGCGACTGATCCAAACGCAAAAAAAGGAACTGTTGCTGGCGCTTCAGCCATGGCAACTGACCTTGAACTTCTCCGGCAAAACGCCCGTGATTCTAAACTTTTTGCTCCGCTTAACGGTCATCATCTCCTCGGCATAGAAGGCATGAAGCGTCCCGTGATCGAAGGGCTTATCGATCGCGCCAACCAATTCGCCGAATTGCCTAAGAATGAAATGCTCACCCATTTGAAGGGCATGACTGTTTTCAATTTGTTTTTTGAAAACTCTACCCGCACCCGTGTTTCCTTTGATCTAGCGGCGCGAAAAATTGGCGCGTCGGTGGTGAATGTGCCGGTTTCCACCTCTTCCATCAAAAAAGGCGAAAGCCTGGTTGATACGGCGGTAACCTTAAACGCCATGCATCCTGATATTTTGGTGATGCGGCATCAGCATTCCGGGGCTAGTTTGATGCTTAGCCGTCACGTTGATGCTAGCGTTGTTAACGCGGGCGATGGCCGCCATGAACACCCAACCCAAGCCTTGCTCGATGCGCTGACCATCAAGCGGCGTCTGGGTGAAGTTGCTGGCTTGAAGATTGCCATTTGCGGCGACATCGCCAACAGCCGAGTGGCACGATCTAACATTCACCTCTTAGCCACCCTTGGGGCGAATATTCGACTGGTCAGCCCTTCGACTTTATTGCCTTGCGGCATTGAAGAAATGGGCATTTCCACCCATCATGACCTGATGGAAGGCATTGAAGGTGTTGATATCGTCATGTTGCTTCGCTTGCAAACCGAACGGATGCAAGGCACGGAAACCCCATCGCAACGGGAATTCTTCCATCTTTTTGGGCTAAATGCTGAAAAACTGGCGGCTGCCGCGCCCAACGCCTTGATCATGCATCCCGGGCCGATGAATCGCGGCGTTGAAATTGACAGCGCGCTCGCCGATGACCATGAACGCAGCCTCATCACCATGCAGGTGGATATGGGGGTTGCGGTTCGGATGGCTTGCCTTGAAGCCGTGGCCGCTGCCCGCAACACTGATCCAAAAGGACAGGCCTCATGACCGCCGTGTTCTTCGATAAAATTCATGTTTGTGATCCTTCATCCGGACGTGATGAGATCAGTTCTGTTCTGGTGAAAGATGGCATGATCGCAGCCATTGGTAGCCCTCAATCCATTGGCGCACCGCCGAAAGACGCCACGATCGTTGAGGCGAAAGGCGCGGTTTTAGCCCCGGGGCTTGTGGATATGCGGGTGCAATCACGCAACCCCGGCTATACGCATCAGGAAAGCCCCACCAGCCTTGCTCAAGCCGCCGCCGCTGGCGGTATCACCAGCATGGTTTGCCTGCCTAATACAAATCCTGTTCTGGATAACCCAGACAGCCTTGCGGCATTGATGCGGCATAACAGCGATCGAGCCTCAAGCCCTCGGCTTTTTGCCTATGGCGCGGCCACCAAAGGGCTTGAAGATGAAGCGATGGCTGAATTAGGGTTGCTGGCGGAAGCTGGCGCGGTTGGATTTACCAACGCCACGAAGCCAATCGCTGACAGCCTGATCATGCGGCGGATCATGGATTACGCCGCGATGCTGGATAAACCGATCATCCAACATGCTGAAGATGTGTCGCTGGCGCATGATGGCGAAATGAATGAAAGCGTCAATTCAACCCGCTTGGGTTTAAGAGGCATCCCGGCTGAAGCCGAAGAAATCATGGTGGCGCGTGATCTCGCCTTAGCCCGGTTAACTGGGGTTCGTTATCATGTGGCGCATCTTTCGACCGCGCGTGCTGTCGCTTTAATTCGCCAAGCTAAAGCCGATGGCTTGAGCGTGACTTGCGATACCGCCCCGCCTTATTTTGGTCTCAATGATCTTGCGGTGATGGAATACGATACCCGTTTCCGTTTATCCCCTCCTCTTCGGTCTGAAGACGACCGGCAAGCGGTTCTCGAAGGCCTTGCTGATGGCACGATTGACGCCATCGCCAGCGATCACGCGCCACAAGACAGGGATTCGAAATTATTGCCCTTTGGCATTGCGGCCACTGGTGCGTCTGCGCTTGAAACGCTATTGCCGCTTGTCATGGGGCTGTATCATCAAGGGGTCATTTCCTTGATGCGCGTCTTTGAATTAACCTCCAGCGTCCCCGCCACTCTGCTCGATTTGCCCGGCGGCACTTTAAGCCAAGGTGCCGCCGCGGATATGGTGGTTGTGGCTCCTGATCGCAGTTGGCAAATTCGCGGCAAAGCCTTTAAGTCTCTGTCTCACTCCACCCCCTTTGAAGGCCAGCCGGTGCAAGGCAAAGTGCTTTCGACTTGGGTGGATGGCGTCAAGATTTACGCTGACGGGGAGTAACCCTTGATGATCATGCTTGTTTTAACAATTCTTGGGGCTTATGGCCTTGCGTCCATCCCTTTTGGCTTGGTGATAGCCCGGTTGATGGGGCTGGGCGATTTGCGGCAAATAGGCAGCGGCAATATCGGTGCCACCAATGTCTTGAGAACCGGCAATAAACTCGCCGCCCTGCTCACCCTGATCCTCGATATTGGCAAAGGGGCTGTGGCGGTGTTGATTGTGGCGCGGATCACCAATGATCCCACCCTCACCAGCATCGCGGCTTTCGTCAGCGTTATTGGTCATTGTTTTCCAGTATGGTTGCGCTTCAAGGGCGGCAAAGGCGTTGCCACGGGCATTGGCGTGATCGTGGCCCTGCATCCGATTTCCGGCCTGTCGATGATTGGCCTTTGGTTGTTGACCGCCGCCGTCACGCGCATTTCTTCTTTGGCGGCTATTGTCTCTTATGGGCTGATGCCATTGATCCTGTATACGCTTGCCCCGGAAGCGTCACGATTGAGTTTTACAACGGCCGCCGTGCTGATTGCCGTGATCGCCATTGGTCGTCACCACAGCAATCTCAAACGCTTGTTTAACGGCACCGAACCTCGGATTGGAAAATAATCCCGAGCATTAACGTTTTGTTAAAAGGTGGTGACTATACTGCCTTTATGGATGAAGCGGAAAAAATTGCCCGTCTCAGATTGATTCGCACCAAGCGGCTCGGGCCAGTTACCTTTACGGCTTTGCTGAGGCGGTTTGGTAATGGTGTTGATGCGCTGGAAGCCATCCCTGAATTAAATAGGCACAGCGCCACCCCGCTTAAAATTGCCACCACCCAACAGATCGAAGATGAAATCAACGCCGCACAATCCATCGGCGCGGAAATCTATGTCAAAGGTGAAGAGGGTTATCCTGACGCCTTTATAAGGTTTGATGACACCCCGGGCTGCTTAACGATAAAAGGTCACGCCCATCTTCTGCAAAAAGATAGCATTGCGATGGTCGGGTCTCGCAACGCATCTGCAAACGCTCAAACCCTTGCGGAAATGCTGGCGCAACAAATATCCAGCCGAGGCTTCATCATCACGTCAGGCATGGCACGAGGCATAGACACAGCAGCGCATCGAGGGGCATTAAATAATGGAACGGTTGCCGTGCTGGCTGGTGGAATCAACAACATTTACCCAAAAGAAAACAGCAAACTTTATGACATGATCGTTGACCTTGGGGTGGTGATTTCAGAAATGCCCTTTGGCACGGAACCATCCTCAAGGATGTTCCCCATCCGCAATCGCTTGATTTCGGCGTTAAGCCTTGGGGTCGTGGTGGTAGAAGCCAATCTTGGTTCTGGGTCTTTGATTACCGCGCGTGATGCGGCTGATCGCGGCTTGGAAGTGATGGCCATTCCCGGCTCACCGCTTGACCCTCGCGCCCAAGGTTGCAACAACTTAATCCGTGATGGGGCGAATCTGGTGCAGACGGCTGACGATATTATTGATCTTCTGCAACGCCATCAATTTCAAGCAAAAGGTGATTTCGATTTGAAGAAAACCTCACAAAAACAACCGCTTCAAACGCCTGAAACCCTCTTGGAAGCCGAAAAAATTATCACCCAACATTTAAGTTTTACACCAACGGAGGTTGACGAATTGATCAGGCAGTGTCATTTGTCAGCATCGACGGTGCAGTCTGCTTTGTTGAAAATGGAACTTGATGGAACCATTGAACGCGTCTTTGGCAATCGGGTTTATCGAGTGTTCAACGACAACAGTCAGCGCTAATTATGAGATCAGTGATGGCAATCATGTCTTGCATAGCCGATCGAAGGTGGCTCATGGAGGGTGCATATGAAAGTTGTTATTGTCGAATCCCCTGCTAAAGCCAAAACCATCAATAAATATCTTGGTGCTGATTATGAAGTGATCGCATCGGTCGGTCATATCCGCGACTTGCCCCCCAAAGATGGTTCGGTCGACCCTGATCAAGACTTCGCCATGAAATGGCAAGTGTCGCCGCGCAGCAATGATCCAATCCGCGCCATCAAATCAGCACTCAAAGGTGCTGAAAAATTAATCCTCGCCACTGACCCTGATCGCGAAGGGGAAGCCATTTCATGGCACGTTCACGATGTGTTGGAACAAGCCAAAGCCATCAAAGGCATGCCTGTTGAGCGCGTCGTATTTAATGAAATCACAAAATCCGCCATCCTTGAAGCGATGCAACACCCGCGTCAAATCAACGATGAATTGGTGGATGCGTATTTAGCACGTCGGGCATTGGATTACCTTGTAGGGTTTAACATCTCCCCTGTGCTTTGGCGGAAATTGCCCGGGGCTCGGTCAGCGGGGCGGGTGCAATCCGTAGCCCTAAAACTGATTTGCGAACGCGAATCCGAAATTGAAGCCTTTAAGGCTGATGAATACTGGTCTATTGAAACGCGGCTTAAAAAGAAAGATGGCTCTAGTTTCTCGGCGCGACTGACGCATCTGGGCGATAAAAAACTGGAAAAATTAAGCTTTGGCAACGAAGCCGAAGCCATGGCCGCGGTTGAACTTGTTCAATCTTCCGATTTGCAAGTGGGCGTCATTGAAACCAAACGCACCCGCCGCAACCCTCAGCCGCCCTTCACCACTTCGACTTTGCAACAAGAAGCCAGCCGTAAATTAGGGTTTTCCGCCAGCCGCACCATGCGGGTTGCTCAAAAACTCTATGAGGGCATCAATATTGGCAGCGAAACCACGGGATTGATCACCTATATGCGAACCGATGGCGTCCAATTGGGACAAGAAGCCATTAGCGATATTCGCGCCGCTATTCTGAACGTCAAAGGCGATCGCTATCTGCCTTCAGCACCTCGGGTTTACAAATCAAAAGCCGCGAACGCTCAAGAAGCCCACGAAGCCATTCGTCCAACGGCCATCACCCGCAACCTTGCTGATGTGGCGCAATATCTCGATGATGATCAGCGCAAACTTTACGATTTGATCTGGAAGCGCACCATTGCCAGCCAAATGCAATCCGCTGAACTGGATCAGACCAGCGCCGATATCGTGGATCGTGACGGCAAAGTAACCTTACGCGCCAATGGTTCAATCATTGTTTTTGACGGTTTCCTATCGGTTTATCGCGAAGACCGTGATGATGCAGACGCTAGCGACAACAATGAGGCTGATGATAATCGGCTGTTGCCACCCATGGCGTCAGGTGAGCCTCTCGATACCATCGCCACATTGCCGGAGCAACATTTCACCCAGCCGCCGCCTCGTTTTACCGATGCTAGTTTGGTAAAGCGGATGGAAGAATTGGGCATTGGTCGCCCGTCAACTTACGCCAGCATCATTTCAGTTCTTCAGGATCGCAATTACGTGATTAAAGATCGTGGGCGCTTCATTCCAGAAGATCGAGGCCGAATTGTTTCCGCCTTTTTGGAAAGCTTCTTCGCGCGTTATGTCGAATACGGGTTTACCGCTCGCCTCGAAGAAGACCTTGATCGTGTCTCTGATGGCAAACTTAATTGGAAGGCTCTTTTGGCGAATTTCTGGCGCGACTTCAAAGCCAATATCGACGGCACCTCAGAATTGACCCGTGGTGATGTGCTGGAAAAGGTGGATGCATTGCTTGAACAGCATTTCTTCCCAGCGGAGAATGGCGATCAAACGGTTCGGAAATGCAAAAATTGCGGCAATGGCACTCTAGGGCTTCAATTGGGGCGTTATGGCGCCTTTATTGGATGTTCAAACTACCCAGAATGCAAATACACCCGGCAAATTGGCCAAGAAGGGGATGATCAAAATGACATCAGCCTTGCCGCTGGGGATCATACCCTTGGCACTGACCCTGAAACAGGCTTGCCTGTGGTGGTGCGGAAAGGCCCATATGGGGCGTATGTGCAATTGGGGGATGCTGAAACGAAAAAACCAAAACGCACTGGCCTTCCCAAAAATATGGACGTGGCGTCATTAACCCTTGAAAAAGGCTTGGCCTTGCTTGCCCTGCCACGGGATATCGGCATTCACCCCACCAATGGCGAGATGATCACCGCGGGCATTGGGCGCTATGGCCCTTTCCTCAAATTCAGCGATGCTTATGTCAGCATTCCGGCGGATGACACGGTGATCACCATTGGCTTGAACCATGCCGTGGAACTGATCGACACCTCTGGCAAGACGGCGGCGCGTGTTCTGGGCCATTACGGCGATGCCGGTGAGATCAAACTGAAAGATGGACGATTTGGTCCTTATGTCGAAGTCGATGGCATCCGCGCGACCATCCCTAAGCGCATCGAACCAGACGCCATTACCCTTGAAGAAGCCATCCAACTGATTGAAGCCAAGAAAGCCAAAGGCCCTAGCACAAGGGGCAAGAAATCCGCCAAGAAGGCTTCGGCAAAGACAAAGAAAAAAACAGCCCAAAAAAAGGCCGGTGCGAAAAAAACCGCCTCACCGTCCTAGATGATGAGCGATCATCCTGACCATGATATACCGGCTGATGATCGGCTGATTGATTACATCAACCAGCAACCGACGCCGCCTAAGGTTAAAGATATCGCCAAAGCCTTTGGCTTGTCGCCCGATTTGCGCGCGCCCCTGCGCCGCCGCCTGAAAAAATTGGCGGAAGATGGCCGCATCAAACCGATGGATGGTCGCCGTGTCGCTGGGCTTGATCATTTGCCGCCAGTGATGGTGGTGGAAATCACAGCCATCAATGATGATGGTGAAGGCATTGCAACGCCGCTTGAACGAAGCAATGAGCGTGGTGATGATTTTGGGAGTGACGGTGGTAGTGAAGTTAGGGGCAAACCACCACTTATCCGCATCAGCCATGAGCGCCGAAAACATCACCAGCCGAATAAAACCTTTGCGGTGGGTGATCGTATTTTAGCGAAACTAGCCTTAGTCGGCCCAGATGAATATCAAGGCCAAGTCATCCGTAAACTTGATCGCCATCGGCAAATCATTTTTGGGCAAGTCTTCAAAACCCGTGATGGATTTGGCCTCGAGCCGGTGGAACGCGGCGCAAGACAAGGGCTAGACCTGCTTGCCCCTGATGCAAAAATCCCGTTTGACGCAGGCGATATGGTCGAAGCCGAATTGGTGAAAATCGCCAGCGTCAAATCTCGATACCACAGCCGCAAAACAGCCAAAGTGATCCGCAACCTTGGCCCTGCCGAAGGTGCAGGGGCGTTTTCTGCTCTTGCCATTGCGGAATTTGACCTGCCCCATGTCTTCCCTGAAGCGGCTCAACGTGAAGCCAACGCGGCAAAACCTATCCCGTTAGGAAATCGTGAAGATTTGCGGGGTCTGCCATTGGTGACCATTGATGGTGCGGATGCCCGTGATTTTGATGATGCTGTTTTTGCTGAACCCATCAATGATGGCGGCTACCGCATGGTGGTGGCGATTGCTGATGTTGCCGCTTACGTCACCCCGGAATCGCCCCTTGATCGCGAAGCCCAAAAACGCGGCAATTCAGTGTATCTGCCTGATCGCGTGATCCCCATGTTGCCGGAAGCGTTATCAAACGGGTTGTGTTCGCTGGTGCCGGGCGAAGACCGAGCCTGCCTTGCCGTTGAAATGCTCATCAGCAATAACGGGGAAAAGATCAGCCATCGATTTTTTCGAGGCTTGATGCGCTCCCATGCCCGCCTCACCTATGATGCGGTGGAAGATTTCCGCACCGGCGCCGATACTGACCCGCCGGCTGGGCTTGACCCTGATCGGCTTCATCATCTGTTTGCGGCCTATGAATTGCGCGCGGCAATCCGAGAAAAACGCGGCGCGCTTGATCTTGATTTGCCCGAAAAACGAGTGGTGTTTGATGATCATGGCCATGCCATTGCGATCAGCAAAAAGCATCAGAACACCAGCCAAAAACTGATTGAAGAATTCATGATTTTGGCCAATGTATCGGCGGCAGAAACCCTTGAACAGGCAAAGGCTCTCTGCGTTTATCGCGCCCATGAGCCTCCTGACCCCGCCAAAATTGATGGCCTGCGCGATGTCGTCAAAACCATGGGCATTGCCTTTCCAAAAGGTCAGGTGATCCGCTCTCAACATTTCAACGCTTTGCTCAAGAAAGCCAAACAACTCGGTGATCCAGCGGCGGCGCAACTGGTCAATGAAACGGTGCTTCGCTGTCAATCCCAGGCCGATTATCGGATATCGAATCCAGGGCATTTTGGGTTGGCGTTGCGGCGCTATGCGCATTTCACCTCCCCCATCAGGCGTTACGCTGATCTGATGGTGCATCGCAGTTTGATCAATCAAATGGCGACAGAAGATCATGTTGTCTTGCCTGCGCCTGATCAAGCGGCAGAAATTGCCCAATCCATTTCGGAAACCGAACGCAAAGCCACAGCGGCAGAGCGGCGAACGGTTGACCGATACGCCACGTCCTTAATGCAAAATCGCACTGGGCAAATTGCTGAGGGGAAAGTGACCACCATCACTGGTTTTGGTGCGTTCATTCAGATCATCAATACCGGCGCGGAAGGCCTCATGCCGCTCGGTCAAATGCCTGATGATTTCTATGATATTGATACCACCACCGCCGTCATCAAAGGTCGAAAAACAGGAATCACCGTTCGTGCCGGCGATGTGATCGACGTGATGGTTCTAGATGTCTCGCCATTAAAAGCCAGCGTCACCCTTGCTTGGGCAGAAGATGGCATTGTCTCAACGAAGCGATCTGGTGCGGCAAAATCAGGGCCGCGCGGTGGTCGTTATCGGGATAAATCATCGAAAAGCCAAAAAAAGAGCAAATCAAAAGGCCATCGTGCTAAAAGACGCCGATAAATAGGTTGACAAGAACGCTGTTTTCAGCGATTTTCGCGCCTCAAGTTATTGCATCCCCAAAGGGGAAGATGAAGGAGCATTAGCCATGGCAAAGCCGGCAACACTTCAGATCAAACTGGTCAGCACTGCTGATACAGGCTTTTACTATGTGACCAAGAAAAACCCACGCACCAAGCCTGAAAAACTTGAACTGAAAAAATACGATCCAAAAGCCCGCAAGCACGTGCTTTTCCGTGAGGCAAAAATCAAGTAACATGATCCTAATCATAGGATTTAGGGCATGAAACTTGGGATTGACCTTGGTAGAACAAAAATTGAAGCCGCCGTCATAGATGATGACGGCGTTGTCATTTGGCGAGAGCGGAAACTTACGCCCCAAAACGATTATCGCCAAATCATTCAATCCTTCGACCATTTGATCAACGCCGCCAAAGAGAGCACGGGCTATCAAGGCAATGTGGGGATGGCTATTCCCGGCTCTATCGACCCTCAACATGGCGTTGTCGCTGGCTCCAGTTTATCTTGCATCAATGGCAAAGACTTGGCCGCGGACTGTCAAACGCTGATCAACCGACCCTTTCGCCTTGCCAATGATGCCAATTGCTTTGCTCTTTCCGAAGCACGAGATGGCGCCGCCGCCGGATGCAACACTGTCTTTGGTGCTATTATCGGCACGGGATGCGGTGGCGGTTTGGTGGTTCATGGCCGTGTTTTAAGCGGCGGCAATGGTATCGCCGGTGAATGGGGACACACCCCCCTGCCTTGGCCGATTAGCGATGAATATCTTGAGCATGACTGTTGGTGTGGTCAAACGGGATGCCTGGAAACATTCATCTCTGGCACGGCTCTGGCGCAGGATTATGAAAATCGAACAGGCATAGCCCTCCCCGCCCAAGAGATCGCCGCCATTACACATCTGGATTTGGTCGCCGAAAGCGTGTTGCAGGTTTATGAAGATCGCCTTGGTCGAGCCTTGGCGCAGATCATCAATATTATTGACCCTGACGCCATTGTTCTGGGCGGCGGATTATCTAATCTGGATCGGCTTTACACGAACGTCCCGCGCAAATGGCAAAATTGGATTTTCTCCCGCAAAGCAAACACCCCTCTTCTAAAACCAACATTTGGTGATTCAAGCGGTGTACGAGGGGCAGCTTGGCTCTGGGATTCTGAGAATCAGCATTTTGAACACCATCAATCCGGCAAGAGGCAATCCGGCAAGAGGCAATCCGCCTATGGAAGCGATTGACCTGATTTGCCGTGATTGTGGGCATCAAGCCACGACCGTGACAACCCGTGTTTGCCCGCAATGCCGATCAACGCATATCCTCCAGCATCGTGAATTGCACCAACTGAATTTGGCGCATCTGGATTGTGATGCTTTTTATGCAAGCATCGAAAAGCGGGACAACCCTTCGCTTCGCAACAAACCCGTGATCGTTGGTGGCGGTAAACGTGGGGTTGTGGCCACGGCTTGCTATGTGGCGCGAATTCATGGCGTGCGTTCCGCCATGCCGATGTTTACGGCTCTTAAACTTTGCCCAGACGCGGTGGTCATCCCTCCTCGCATGGACGCCTATCGGGAAGCCGGCCTCGCCATTCGCGAGAAGATGTTGAACTTAACCCCCTTGGTTGAGCCATTATCCATTGATGAAGCGTTTTTAGACTTATCCGGCACCCAATTCTTGCATGGTCATTCTGCGGCGGTCAGCCTCATCAATCTCACCAAAGAAATTGAAAGAGATGTTGGAGTGACTGTTTCCGTTGGTTTAGCCGGCAATAAATCCATGGCAAAAATTGCTTCTGATCTCGACAAGCCCAAAGGGTTTTACATTATTGGCAAAGCCGAGGCGGCTGATCTCTTGTCTGATCGTCCTGTCTCACTGCTTTATGGCGCGGGCAAAACATTAGTGCAAAAACTCAACAGCGCGGGCATCCATACCTGTGGAGACCTAGCCAAATCCGATGCCAAAACCATTCTACTACTCGCCGGTGAGATTGGTCCAAAATTGCAAGATCGGGCGCGCGGCATAGACCCAAGGCCTGTCATCCCCAATGCCCCTGCCAAAAGCATATCTGCTGAAACCACTTTTGATGATGATTTAACAGACCTTGATGTGCTGGCTTCATGGCTAATGGACCTAACGGAAAGAGTCGCACGGCGCGTTAAAGCCAATGACCATGCGGGAAAACGGATTGTGCTGAAATTAAAAACCCATGACCATAAGATCATCACCCGCTCTGCAACCCTGACCGCGCCCACACAAATGGCGGATCAGATTTTTTCAACAGGATTTGAATTGCTCAAACGAGAAGTTCGGCCAGATCGCGCTTGGCGGTTGATTGGCATTGGGATTGATCAATTGACTTCACCTGATCAGGCTGACCCTATTGATCTTGCTGATCCTGACCGAGACCGCCGCCATAAACTCGAGCGCGCCATGGATCAATTGCGATCACGCCATGGCACCGCGGCCATCGCCAAAGGGCGTCAATGGAAACTCCGGTCGAAAGACTAATCTTAAAGTTAGCATTTTGGATCGGTGAGGCTTTCCACGCTGCGTAAGGTCGCGCTCATCGAAAAATCGCTATAATTGACAATATATGAGGGAATCACGCCGTTCTCTTGCACCTTAAAATTGATTTCATATTCTGGCTCAAGGGTTTTGGCTTCGGGATCATAATATGCAATCGTGATTGGCCAATAGCCATTCTCGCCCAGTTTTCCCATAATGGCAGAAGGCTTGCTGGATTTGCGCTTGCCCATGACAGAATTGACAAAATAGAGCGAGTCGTCCACCTCGCCCCCTAAGAACAGTGTGCTTTGATGAACAGTTTCGCCAGTCTTGGCTTTTTGCATCAAGACTTCCATATGCTGAACCGGAAACATTGTGTCTTGCGGTAATGTCCGAAGGGTATCGCCACTGGTGCTGTAAAACGCTTCGGCGAGGCCATGGCCAATATTGGCAAAACCATCGTATTGCGTTTCACCATCAAGGGTTGAATTTTCTGTAACTTGGAACGAAAAACTATCGCCAGCGAATGATTCCCATGTGTTGTAACTGGATGCAAAATTGGTCACGCTATCCTGACCAAAGCCAAAGGAAACGACATAGTCTTCATTGGATTCCCAGCCATCACAACCACGCTTTAAGGTATAGCGTGTTTGGCCTTCGATGCTTTCAATTTGCGCTGAGGATGACACTTTATGCATCGTCAAATCATAAACCGCACGATGAGAAATGATATCAGCCATGGCCATCGGTGATAGCGCTGATCCAAGCCCTGCAATCAAGACCGCTGAGGCATACACACGGGATAAATTCATTTGAGTATCTCTTTCAACTTACGCGACAACATAATATCTATAATGTGTGATAATATGACGCCAGCGCAAGGGCAGAAAAGACATTTGGCGCAAGTCAAAACATCGTTATAGTGCAAAACATCAAAAGATTTCAGATTTCTAAGGCAACCGCATGACCAGTTCTCACCCCCAACCTATCACCAAAACGGCTGATCTTGCTGCGCTGTGCGAACGTTTGGTCGAGCATCCGCATGTCGCCATTGATACGGAATTCATGCGTGAGACCACTTATTATTCAAAAATCTGCCTCATCCAATTGGCATCAAAAGATGAAGCGGCAACCGTTGATCCTCTTGCTGAGGGTCTTGACCTGACCCCGTTCTTTGACTTGTTGCAGAATGATAATGTCCTGAAAGTCTTTCACGCGGGGCGCCAAGACCTTGAAATTTTAGTTCGGATGACTGGCACATTGCCAAAACCAAGTTATGATAGTCAAATCGCCGCCATGGTTTGCGGTTTTGGTGATCAAGTGGGTTATGACAAACTGGTCAAAGGCTTTCTTGATATCACGATTGATAAAGGCTCACGTTTTACGGATTGGTCACAGCGGCCTCTGTCTGAACATCAAATCCGCTACGCGTTGGACGACGTCATTTATCTTGAACAAATCTATCCCATCATGTCAAAGCGGATCGAAAAAGCCCAGCGTAGCCATTGGCTCGATGAAGAAATGAGCGTTTTGCGCGATATCAGCATCTATCAATTTGCGCCTGATAACGCTTGGCAAAAGATCAAGCATAAGGGCGGCAAACCTGCAACTTTGAACCGGCTTAAACATTTAGCGGCATGGCGTGAACGCGAAGCCCAGCGTCGTGACGTCCCGAAAACACGTCTGATCAAAGATGACAGTCTGGTGGCCATTGCCAATGCCAACCCATCGAATCCGCAAAGCCTTGGGCGCGTGCGCGGTTTCCCTGGTGGCAGTGGCGGCAAGTTCATCCCCGAAGTGATGTCCGTGCTCAAACAAGCCGAAGCAACGCCAAAAGAAGACTGGCCTCAACTGCCAGAACCACCGAGCGTGAAGCCGTCACCAGCGGTGCTGGATTTATTGCGCGTCTTGTTAAAACACGCCGCCAATCAGCATGGCATTGCCCCTAGGCTGATTGCCAATGCTGATGATCTGGATCGCATTGCCCTTGATGATGATGACGTCAAAGCCATGAACGGTTGGCGGTTTGATGTTTTTGGCCAATATGCCCATGCGGTCAAGAAGGGTGAATTGGCGGTAACGATCAATGGACGATCAACAAAACTGATCCCCATCAAAGGCTAGCCTCTTAAAAGCAAAACAAGTCTTAAATAAAACGGGTGTTGATTTTTAAGCCTGTTTCGCTGGAAATGGCATCAATTCGGCGATTGATCAGCCCCTGATCATGACCATGCAAGCGTTCAGGAATATCAATTTGCACATTTCTCTTGTGGGAAGATACGCTGATGCTATCGAGCAAAGACGGGATGCCGCCGGTGACCGTCATCAGCATCCGCATCGACAGGCCCACCAACCGTGCCGCACGGCGTTCCTTTTTGCTGAGCAAACCGCGAAATAAACTGCGGCTTGGGAAAGAACCAGAATAGCGGGTGGATAACACCGCGGCCATCCACGCCCGGTCGGAATGGTCAATGCCCACCACCGAGAGGCCAAGCATTTTTTCCACCGCCAGCGATGCGCGGTAATCAGGATGATCCAGCCAAGCCATATCCGCCAAGTAACAGCACGACAGCGACAGGCGGATTAGCCGTTCATCGAGATTTTGAATAAACGGCAAAAGACACGTTGATAACGCCAATCCAAGCCCTGCGTGACGTTCGGTCATGGTGCTAAATTCAAACACCCCAGCCACCAGCGGATCAATCCGCCGAATGTCATTGGAAAGATCGTCATAAAGTAAGCCTTCACGCACACCATAGGACGAAAACACCACTTCGGAAGGCTGCATAACATCAAGCAAGGCGCGCATCACCGTTGAGGCTTGGGTCATGCTTGCCCGGCGTGCCATGGGAATTCCTTCGATCTCCCCATCTGATTTTTCAATTTTCTCAAGTAATTTCTGCAAGTCGTTTTTCGGCAATGTTAAGCCATGGACAATATGAAGCCGACGTTTGGACGTCGCTGTATGCGCGGTGGCGATGGCACGCCATGTTCCACCAACCGCGTAAAAAGGCTTGCCTTTCTTCTTGGCGATCCATCCTTGGTCTTTGAGCATGGATTTGATGCGTTCATAGGGCATGGGGTTCAAGTGACCGCAAGCCAAACTGATTTGCGGCTGGTTTTGTATTGAGGCCAAATTCTTCACATGGATGAGTTCCAAA
>CAYNQW010000015.1:0-21686 GCA_964399415.1 uncultured Hyphomicrobiales bacterium | reverse complement strand
TCCCCTATGCGATCCCTTGGCCAAAATGGGCCGCTTGTCCATCCGATTGGTATTGGCGCGATGTCGTTTTCTGATTTCTACGGCGTCACCACTGAAGAGGAAAGCCACGCGATTCTATCAACGGCGATTGATCATGGCGTCAATCATCTTGATACGGCCAATATTTATGGCATGGGGCGGTCAGAAGAAGCGATTGGTCAATTCTTAAAAAAACAAGGAAGCCGCGCTCAAGATTTTTTCACGATTGCCAGCAAGGGCGGCATTGACCGCACCAGCACCGAGCGCCCCTTTAACAACAGTGACGCCTACTTAAAGGCTGAGTTGGATGCCAGTTTGCAACGCCTAGGGTTGGAATCGATTGACCTTTACTATATTCACCGCCGGGATGTTGCGGTGCCGTTAGAAGAATTGATGGATACTTTGAAGCAATTGATCAAATCAGGAAAAATTAAATCCATCGGGTTTTCCGAAATTGCCCCCACCACGCTCCAAGCCGCGGCGGCGTTTCACCCTGTGGCGGCATTGCAATCGGAATATTCGCTGTCCACGCGTGGGGTTGAATTGGGCAATTTGCAAGCAACGCAAAAAATTGGCGCGGCGCTGGTGGCGTTTTCTCCCGTGGGGCGCGGCTTGCTGACCGATCATCCCCATACCGCGGATCGCATAGAAACCATGCCTTTCATGAAGATTAACCCGCGATTTATCGAACCCAATTTAACCGCGAATATCGAGGCAACCAAAAAGTTTCGTGGTTTAGCCGCCGATATGGGCATGGCGGCATCGACCTTGGCTTGCGCTTGGCTGCTGCATCAAGGTGATCATGTTTTGCCAATCCCAGGCACACGTTCGGTGGCGCATTTCAAAGAATTGATTGCCGCCGCTGAAGTGTCGTTAAGCCGCGATGAACTTGCCGCCATTGATGAAATTTTACCCGTGGGATGGGCGCATGGTGATCGTTACGCGGCCAGTCAATGGAAGGGCATAGAGCGCTATTGCTAAGGCTTTTATAGAAAGAGATTCCCCCGATGACCTCTGCCATGACTTCTTTTCCAATTATTTCATCAGCGCAAGCCAATTTGCCCGCCGCTTTTTTTAGGGTGGCGGCAGAGAATGGCGAAAAGCTGCTGTTGGCGTCTAAGCGTGGCGGGCAATGGCAATCCATGAGTTATGCGGATGTGGCGGATCAGGTGCGGCGGCTAGCGGCAGCGTTGATCCATCAAGGCATCAAACCCGGCGATAAGGTCTTTATTTCTTCAGAAAACAGGCCGGAATGGGCGGTTGCTGATTTGGCGATTATGGCCATTGGCGCGATTGTTGTGCCATCCTTTGTCACCAATACCATAGACGATTTTGCCTATATCATGGGGCATGCTGATGCGGTATTGGCGATCACCTCTGGTGGCGAATTGGCGCGCAAGGTTGCGGCGGCGGCGCAGAAGGTGGATGGCCTTGATCGGCTGATCGTCATGGATGAAACGGCTGATTTCGACGCAACAAGATTACAAATTTTTGGCTGGCAAGATTTGCTTGAAACGGCATCGCCGCTCACGGATTTGGATGACCGGATTGCGGGCATGGCGGGTGATGATGTCTGCTGTTTCATCTATACGTCAGGTACTGGCGGACGTCCGAAAGGGGTGATGCTGACCCATCGTTCGATTCAAGCCAATATTGACGCCGCGATTGATCTCTTGGCTGAGGGCGGCGTTGCGGAAGACCAGCGGTTCTTATCGCTCTTACCTTTGTCGCATTCTTACGAACATACGGCAGGGATGCATTTGCCTTTTCAAACAAGATCAGAAGTTTGGTATTGCGAAAGCGCGGATCAAATCGCCAATAACTTGGCGGAGGTTGCGCCAACACTCATGACCGCGGTGCCAAGGCTATATGAAGTTCTGCATGACCGCATCACCCGTGGGGTCAAAGCCAAAGGCGGTGTTTCAGAAAAATTATTTCACGCTGCGGTTCGAATTGGCGTCAAAAAGATCAGAAATGAGCGCCTTTCCCTAGGCGAGGCGTTGATCAATCCTCTATTGGATCGATTGGTGCGAAAGAAAGTAAAATCCAGACTGGGCGGGCGGCTGAATTATTTTATCTCTGGTGGTGCCGCGCTTAATCCTGACATTGGCGAATTTTTCATGGGGCTTGGGGTTAACCTGTTGCAAGGTTATGGGCAGACGGAAGCATCGCCATTGATATCCGCCAATCGCCCCGGGCAAATCAAAATCGCCAGCGTTGGGCCTGCGGTTCGTGGGGTGGAGGTAAAAATCTCACGGGATGGAGAAATCCTCACCCGCGGCGATATGCTAATGAAAGGCTATTGGAAGGATGAAGCCGCCACCGCGCAAACCATCAAAAAAGGATGGTTGCACACAGGTGATCTGGGAGAGGTTGATGATGATGGGTTCATCACCATCACAGGCCGAAAGAAGGACATCATTGTCAATTCCGGCGGCGATAACATTGCCCCCAGCCGGGTTGAAGGGATATTGACCATCGAACCTGAAATTGAACAGGTTATGGTGGATGGTGACCAAAAACCATGGCTTGCGGCGGTGGTGGTGCCGGCGCCAGATTTGCGGGAATCGAATTCAGACGAAGCCATCCAAGCGGCAGTCGGGGAAGCCATTAATCGCGCCAATCAGCGTTTATCTAAACTGGAACAAGTGCGCCGTTTTATGATCGCCGATGAACCTTTCACCACGGAAAACGGACAGATGACGGCAACGTTAAAAACCCGCCGCCACGTCATCCGCAAGGTCTACGGTGAACGGCTTGATGCGCTTTACCCCAAAAGTTAATCGCAATTGGCGATCAGACAAAACGCTGGGTTTGTTCTCCTAAACCTTCAACCCCAAGGCGAATGACATCGCCGGCTTGAACAAAGCGTTGCGGCTTTTGCCCCATGCCAACCCCTTCAGGCGTGCCGGTGGCGATAATATCCCCAACCCGAAGCGTCATATGCCGCGACATATAGGCAATGATATGAGCCGTGCTGAAAATCATATCATCGGTGTTGGAATTCTGCTGCATCTCGCCATTGAGCGAACACCAAAGTTTCAGGTTCTGCGGGTCAGCAATCTCATCAGCCGTGACAATCCAAGGGCCAACCGGACCAAAGCCTGGGGCGGATTTGCCTTTTACCCATTGCCCGCCAGTTTCCAATTGAAAAGCTCGTTCGGAAACATCGTTGATCGTGCAATACCCGGCGACATAATCTAGCGCGTTGTCTTCTGATATATGATTGGCGGTTTTGCCAATAATGACGCCCAATTCCACTTCCCAATCCACTTTCGTGGCGCCGATTGGCATGGGAATATCATCATTAGGCGCAGACAATGCTGAGGTGGCTTTGGAAAATAAAATAGGTTCAACAGGACGCGCCATGCCTGTTTCATCAGCGTGGCGAGCATAATTAAGGCCAACGCAATGAAAATTAGGCACATCATTGATGGGGCATCCAATGCGGCTATCGGCGGCAAGGATGGGCAGGCTCGACAGATCAACCGCCTTTAGGCGTTCGATCTCATCCAACGCCATTTGTGCTGGGGTAATGTCGGTGATATGGGTGGATAAATCGCGATAATGGCCATCGGCATCCATCGCTGCGGGACGTTCATTGCCGGGTTCGCCAAGCCTAAGTAACTTCATCATCATCTCCATCAATTGATGGCATATCATGGCAAAACCAATGTTTTGGATCAACCGCAATAGATCATCATGATCGCCAAAAGATTGGATTTATCCTGGGATGGGGGTGCCATCCCAAGCCCATTGTTGGCCGCTGTCTTTGGGGGTCAAACCATCAATCACCTTCAACAGATGCTGAGCGGCCTCATCTGGCGAAAAAATATCATGCTTAACCATGCCGTGAAAGGGCGCGGATAGCGACGTTGCGACAGTGCCGGGGTGTAACCCCACGACAATCGCTTCCGGAGATTTATAAGCCATTTCAAGGGCAAAATTGCGGATCAACATATTGAGCGCGGCTTTTGCGGCGCGATAACTATGCCAGCCGCCCACACGATTATCAGCAATACTTCCCACCCGAGCCGATAAAGCCGCGAAAACAGATTTGCGGGATTTGGTCATCAAGGGAAGAAAATACTTAGCCGCCATGGCGGGGCCTATGCAATTGTCCTGATAGACGTCTAGCATTGTTTGAGCGTTTAGATGCCGCCAAGTTTTTTCGGGCAAAATGCCTCGCGCTTCATCATGGAGCATCCCTGTGGCGTTGATCACCAGATCAAGAGCACCCTCTTGAGCAATCTGATCGGCGGCGGCTTGGACGCTGACTTCATTGTTCAGGTCAATCGCTATACCGTCAGCAGTGGGGTTTCGGGACAAGCGATAAAGCCGCTGCACTTGATCGCTTTCGGCAAGCGCATCACTGAGCGCGGCACCGATGCCGCCACGCGCGCCAATAACCACGATGCGTAAATTATCTTCAAAATTTGAGAAATGAAACATGGCTTTAATATGGAGGGGATTGAGCGCAAGAAAAGATCACGTCAGCCAAGTTTTTAAGGTCTCTAGCGTGTCGGCTTCTTCGGCAGGTTTATCCCACCGGATATGTGCAAATCGGGGGAAGCGCATGGCAACGCCAGATTTATGACGGCTTGAAGCGGCCATGGAATCAAAGGCCACTTCCACCACCATCGTATGTTTCAATTCGCGCACGGGGCCAAATTTATTGGTGGTGTTGGCGCGAACAAATTGATCCAGTTTTTTCATCTCTGCATCGGTAAAACCTGAATAGGCTTTGCCAACAGGCACCAATCGCCGGCCTTGCGGGTCATCAATCCAAGCACCAAAAGTATAATCGGAATAAAAAGACGAACGCTTGCCATGCCCGCGTTGGGCATACATCAGCACCAAATCTGCGGTCAGGGGGTCGCGTTTCCACTTAAACCATAGCCCTTTGATGCGGCCATGTTGGTAGGTTGATCCTCGCGCTTTGAGCATCAATCCCTCGATAAGACCTTGATCGCGGCAGGCATCGCGCCATTGCTGAAGGTCTTGTGGTTGGGTGAAGTTTAATTCTTCGGACATATCCATCAGCGGATGTTCCCATGCCCTAATCCGTGATGCCAATCGTTCGCGGCGCATCTCGATGGGCTGTTGACGGCAATCTTCCTCGCCATCAAAAAGCAGATCATATAACCGCAGGAAGACAGGCCGATCGGCGATAAGTTTTGCGCCGGCTTTCTTGCGGTTCAATCGTTGTTGGAGATGTTGAAACGGCTCAATCTGTTGCGGTGTTCCCGCCAGCAATTCGCCATCCACCACCCCGCGCCATCCCCAATCTTGCGCCAATTCTGGAAAGGCCGCGTTGATCACATCGCCAGACCGCGAAAACAGGCGCACCCCATCGGCGCCAGCGGCCAGTTGCACCCGAGCGCCATCCCATTTCCATTCCACCAGATAATCTTGCGGTTGGATGGTGTCGGTGCGGTCATCGTCAATCGGATGCGCCAGCATCAAAGGGCGGAATACGGCTCGTCCTTCCGCTGAGGGTTTGTTGCCATGACCATCAAGCCAATGGAACAACGCGTCATAAGGCGGCGTCAGGAGCGGCCAAATTTCTTCAATTTCTTCTACAGGTTGATGGTAGGTTTCCGCCAAAGCAAGCCGCATCATCCGTGCTGAAACCCCAACGCGCATTCCGCCAGTGATCAGTTTTAAGAGCGCCCAGCGGCCAGTTTCATCCAATTGATCAAGCCATGTCTTGACCAAAGATTCCGCGTCATCGGCAGAAGCGTCGCGGAGAGCGGTGATCATCTCACCAAGGCTGGGGATGTTATGCTTCACCCTTTCGGGCGGTTGCGGCCAAATCAGCGCGACGGTCTCCGCCAAATCCCCCACGAAATCATAACTCAGCGCAAACAGGTCTTCATCCATCAATCCTGCAGCAAGGCGACGAACCACGCTGGATTTGATTCGCCCTAAATCGAGATCATCATTCAACGCCGCAACCCCCCAACCCCGATCAGAAGGCGATGTTTCTTTAAGCCATGCCGAAAGATGCCTCAGTTTTGCGCTGCGTTGCGGGGCAAAAAGCAATCGTTCAAGCAGGGCGGCAAAATCTTTCATTCAGCATCATCCTCATAACCGATGAGCGATAAAGCCCGGGCTTTAATGCCTTTCAAGGTCAAAGCGCGGATCAAGGCATCTTCGCGGCCATGGGTGACCCACACTTCGCCCGGCTGAATGTCATCAATGGTGGCTAAGAGATCATGCCAATCGGCGTGATCCGAGAGGATCAGCGGCATTTCAACACCAGATTGTTTCGCGCGTTGGCGTATCTGCATCCAGCCTGAGGCCATGATCACGAGCGGGTCAGGCAAGCGCCTTGCCCATTTATCCGCAATCGCTGATGGCGGGGCGATCACAATCTGTCCAGCCAGATCAGGGCGAGGTTTGCCTTTCTCGCCAGCAGTGGCAGGTCGCAAATCCCCGAGATCTACACCGAGGTCTTGATACAATTGACAGAGTTTTTGTTGAGCGCCATGCAGATAAATTGGCCGTTGATACCCCGCTTGCCGCAACAACGCGATGAGCCGCTGTGCTTTGCCCAAGGAATACGCGCCAATCACATGGCACCGATCCGGGAAAACCTGAAGCGAGGTTAATAATTTTGCGATTTCTCCCTCAGGTTTGGGATGCCGAAAGACCGGCAGCGCAAAAGTGGCTTCGGTCACAAACACATCACAAGCCACAGGCTTAAAGGCAGGGCAAGTGGGGTCTGATTTGCGTTTGTAATCGCCAGAGACCACCACCCGCTTGCCGCCGTGGTCAATGACGATCTGTGCTGACCCCAACACATGACCCGCGGGTTCCATTCGGATGGTCACATCCCCGAGCGTCATGGTTTCGCCATAGGCCAAGGGCGTTTGTTTTTCGGTAAAATTCTCGCCATAGCGCGCGGCCATTATGGCTAGGGTTTCGGGCGTTGCGATCACATGGGCATGGCCGGGGCGGGCGTGATCAGCATGGCCATGGGTGACAACCACGCGATCACTCTTCCGCAAAGCATCAATGACAAATCGGCTGTCTTCATGGCCAGTATCAACGCTCAACCCAGCGGCTTCAGGTTTGATCCATGAGGATACGGGCACCGATCCTGTCCTTTCTAAGGGTTAGTCCTTAACGCCGAAAAGTTTTTTGAATTCATCCGGATTAAGTTTGGACAAATCTTCCCGCAATTCAGCGCCAACCTTCATGCCGCGTTCGACAGCAGGTCGGCTGATCATGGTTTTTCGCCATTCCGCAACATGAGGATAATCATTGATATCCACGCCTTGGCGTTCATGGGTGCGGGTCCAAGGGAAGGCGGCGATATCAGCGATGGAATAGTCATCTCCAGCCAGCCATTTGGTTTTTGCCAAGCGGCGATCCATCACGCCATAAAGTCGGTTCGATTCTTTTGAATAGCGATCCATGGCATAGTCAATTTTTTCCGTCGCGTAAAAATTAAAGTGATGCGCTTGCCCGAGCATGGGGCCAAGACCGCCCATCTGCCACATCAACCATTCAAACACCGCGACGCGCCCTGGGCCGGTTGCGGGCATCAACTGACCTGTTTTTTCAGCCAGATAAAGCAAGATCGCCCCAGATTCAAAGACCGATTGCGGCGCGCCACCGGTATCATGGTCAATGATCGCTGGCATTCGATTATTCGGGCTGAAGGCAAGAAACGCAGGATCAAACTGCTCACCTTTGCCGATATTGACGGGTTTTATGGTGTAGTCCAATCCCATTTCTTCGAGGGCAATGGTGATTTTATGACCATTAGGTGTTGGCCAATAGTAGAGGTCAATCATTGTGGTGTCGCTTTCGTTGTATTCATCTTCATGGGGGGAAGGTGTTTCTTAAGGGGGTGATGTTTTCAATTCATACCCTATATTTAAGCCATGATTTCAAAATGTCGATGATTGAAATTGATCTGACTACACCATGACTCTTTTTAACCAACATTCAGAATTGCCGCCCAGCCTTGAGCGCTGGTTTGATGCCAAAGGCTGGCAATTGCATGACCATCAGGTGGCAATGATCGAGCATGGTCTTGCGGGGCAATCTTGTCTTTTGGTGGCGCCCACGGGAACTGGCAAAACCTTGGCGGGGTTTCTGCCTAGCCTGATCGCCTTGGATCAACAACAAAACGAAGGCCTGCACACCATCTATATCTCGCCGCTCAAAGCGCTCGCGGTGGATATTGAGCGGAATTTGACCGCGCCACTGGCGGAAATGAACGCTGAAATTCGCGCCGAGACTCGAACAGGTGATACACCGCAAGCCAAGCGGCAACGCCAGCGCGAACGCCCGCCGCATATTTTAATGACAACGCCTGAATCCCTTGAATTGATGCTAACATGGTCTGATGCCAAGGATTTCTTTGGGCAAGTTCAATGCGTCATTTTAGACGAAATCCACGCGCTGGTGGGGCATAAGCGTGGTGATCTTTTGGCCTTGTCTTTATCGCGGTTGCGTCGCCTTGCTCCTCAGGCACGGATGGTGGGGTTATCGGCAACGATTGCCAATCCTGATCGTTTAACGGGATGGCTTGATCCTGACCCTCGAAAGGTTGCGGTGGTCAAAGCGAACACCGCCAGAAAGCCAGATGTTGAAGTGTTGATGAAGTCTGGTGAATTGCCTTGGGCGGGTCATTCCGCCGCCTATGCCGTGGATGACATCTATGCCCTCATCAAAAGCCATGACACCACGCTTGTTTTTGTCAACACAAGGGCGCAAGCCGAAATTCTGTTTCAAAACTTGTGGCGGCTGAATGATGATAATCTCTCGATTGGGTTGCATCACGGCTCTTTATCGGCGGAACAACGGCGGCGAGTCGAAGCCCATATGGCAAAGGGGCAGCTGCGCGCGGTTGTCGCCACCTCGTCGCTTGATCTGGGCATAGATTGGGGGAATGTTGATTTGGTGATTCAAGTCGGCGCCCCAAAAGGCACCGCGCGATTGCTGCAACGGATTGGGCGATCGGGTCATCAGTTTGATCGCAGTTCAAAAGCAATTTTGGTGCCAGCCAATCGCTTTGAAGTGTTTGAATGTATGGCGGCGCTCTCGGATATTGACCACGGCATCTTGGATGATCCTGATGATCACCCGGGCGGTCTTGATGTCTTGGCGCAGCATCTGGTCGGCATGGCAATTTCGGACCCGTTTCACCCCGATGATCTCTATGGTGAAGTGCGGCAAGCCTATCCCTACCGCCATTTAAGCCGCGAAGATTTTGATGCCACGTTGGATTTTGTGACCACGGGCGGCTATGCCCTTAAAGCCTATGATCGGTTTCACAAATTGGCGCCGGGGCGTGATGGCTTGTATCGCATCGCCCATCGCAGTGTTGCTTTGCAATGGCGGTTAAACGCAGGAACAATTGTCGAAACCCATACTTTAAGTGTTCGGATGCGGGGGGCAGGAACGCTCGGCAAGATTGAAGAATATTTTGTTCAGTCTTTGGTGGCTGGGGATACCTTTATCTTTGCGGGAAGAGTATTGGCGTTTATTGGCATCAAAGCATCCGTGGTTGAGGTTGCCCCCGCTCAAGCAAGTGAACCGAAAGTTCCCGCCTATGCTGGAGGGCGTTTGCCGCTCACCACCAATCTGGCGGAACGAATCCGAACCATGATCGCCGATCCATCCGGTTGGTCGCTCTATCCAGAAAGCGTGCAACAATGGCTTTCCATCCAACGCTGGAAATCAAGTTTACCAAGCCCGAACCAATTGCTGGTGGAAACTTTTCCGAGAGGGAAAAAGCAATTTTGCGTGATCTATGGTTTTGAAGGGCGCAATGCCCATCAAACCCTTGGGATGCTCTTGACGCGGCGGATGGAAAGGGCGGGGTTGAAGCCGATTGGTTTTGTCGCGACGGATTACGCGCTCGCCCTTTGGTCTTTAGAGACGGTAGATGCTCCGCATGACTTGTTGTCTCCTGATATGCTGGGGGATGATCTGGAAGAATGGATGCAGGAAAGCGCCATGATGAAACGATCGTTTCGCACCGTCGCCACGATTG
This sequence comes from uncultured Hyphomicrobiales bacterium, assembly GCA_964399415.1. GTDB lineage: Bacteria > Pseudomonadota > Alphaproteobacteria > Puniceispirillales > UBA1172 > JAGWAQ01. The sequence goes on along the minus strand of CAYNQW010000015.1, from coordinate 11,653 downwards.
CAGGACTGCTGGAAAAGCGCCACCCGTGGGCTGAAAAAACAGGCCGTCAGATGACGGTAAACTCTGATTTGATTTATGATGTTTTGTTGCGCCATCAACCTGATCATATTCTGATGCGTGCTACCAGAGACGATGCCGCCCGTGGCTTGACGGATATTCGCCGCTTGGCGGATTTGTTGGCACGGTTCGATGGCAAAATAGATTTCCGTCCATTAGATCGTGTGTCACCCATGGCGATGCCATTGATGCTCGAAGTTGGGCGTGAAGTGGTCACGGCTTCTGCGGTGGAGGATGGGTTGGCTGAACTTGAGGCTGAACTGATTGACGAAGCCATGGGCGGCGTTGATTTCACCGCACCTTTTCAGGCTAGCCTCGCGTTATGAGTAAATCCCGCCAGACATCCATTACCATCACGCTCAATGGCGAAGAGGTGATGCTCAACGCAGATGGCACGGCGTTGTTTCATGGCGGCGCTTTGATGGTGGTGTCCGATTTGCATCTTGAAAAAGGGCGTGCTTTATCCGCCACCGCACCGGTGCCGCTTTATGATACCGATGCAACCTTAGACGCTCTTGAGACCGCCATCACCCGCGATCAACCGCGTCAGGTCTTATTTTTGGGCGATAGTTTTCACCGCGCGGATTTGGCAAAGAGCCTAGCCTTGCCCTATCGTCAGCGCATTAATGCCATTTTGTCAGCGCGTCAGGTGATTTGGATCACCGGCAATCACGACCCAGAATTGCCGGAATTCTTACCGGGCAAGACCGCGCCGTCTCATCTCAATCGTTCGATTTGGTTTCGGCACATTGCCGAAGATCCGATCGCAGGCGGCGAAGTGTCTGGGCATTTTCATCCAAAGGTTCAGATCAAAACTAAAGCCCGGCGGATCAGCGGCAAATGCTTTGTCCATGATGGGCGGCGATTGTTGATGCCGGCCTTTGGCGCTTATACCGGCGGTTTGTCGGTTTTTGATCCAGCCATCAAGCCGTTCTTCCCCTCCGGCGGAGAAATAATTTTCTGCCATGCTTGTCAGGTTTATCGTTACCCCTATTCTCAAGTCATCACATCTTAGCACGAGGCGATCATGGCAACAGTTATCTGTTGGTTTCATCAAGATTTACGTATTGGCGATCATCCCGCGCTGTCAGCGGCGATAGCGTCAGGGGCGGCGGTTTTGCCTGTTTACATTCTTGATGATGACGCGGCGGGTGATTGGGCCATGGGTGGGGCAAGCCGATGGTGGCTCCATCACAGCCTGAGCGATTTGGATCAAGGTTTGCGGCGTCTTGGCGCGGGGTTAACCCTTCGTGCTGGCGATGCTGAAACCATTATTCCGCAATTGATGGCTGAAGCCGGTGCAACCGCGCTTTACACCAGTCGCCGAGGAGAGCCTTGGGCAAAACAGCAATTGGATCGGATCAGCAATACGCTGAAATCGCGGGGCATCACCACCCATGTCAGCAACGGCCCGTTTTTAATTGAGCCGGGTGATGTCTTGTCGAAAACAGGGACACGCATGAAGGTATTCACGCCGTTTAAGCGCAATCTTTTGGCGCGGGGGCAGATCAGGTCAGTATTGCCGCGACCACAGCGCATCCCTTATCCCGAAGATTTGCCCAGCAGTCTTGGCATTGATGACCTGAACTTATTGCCGCGCCATCCCGATTGGTCAGGGGGATTGGCGAAACATTGGCGGGTGGGGGAAGCCGCCGCGATGATGCGTTTGCAAGATTTTCTCGATGACGTCGCGAAAAATTATCACATCAGCCGCGATCACCCATCGGAACCCGGCACATCCCGGTTATCGCCGCATCTGCACTTTGGGGAGATTTCGCCGGCGACGATTTATCACGCCGTGATGGAGCAGACTGATTTTGCTCCATCAGAAGGGTTTGACGTGTTTTTAAGCGAGGTGATCTGGCGCGAGTTTTCCTATGAATTGCTGGATCAATGCCCGTTTATGCCGGAACGACCCCTTCGGCCGGAATTTGAAGCCTTCCCTTGGGTGAGTGATTATCAAGACTTGCTGGTGGCTTGGCAAAAGGGGCAGACGGGTTATCCGCTCATTGATGCTGGTATGCGTGAACTCTATGAAACGGGGTGGATGCACAATCGCGTGCGGATGATCACCGCGTCCTTTTTGACCAAGCATTTGCTGGTGCCATGGCAGGACGGCGCGAAGTGGTTTTTTGATACGTTGGTGGATGCTGATCTGGCTAGCAATAGCGCAGGGTGGCAATGGGTGGCAGGCTGCGGGGCTGATGCATCGCCGTATTTTCGCGTCTTTAATCCCATCACCCAAGGCACAAAATTTGACGCTGGCGGCTATGTTCGCCACTGGTGTCCAGAATTGCGCGAATTGGATGATCGTTCCATCTTTGCGCCATTTGATGCCTTGCCTACCATGTTGATGGGGGCAGGGATCACTTTGGGTAAAAATTACCCCCAGCCTTTGATCGCTCATAGCGATGGGCGGGAGCGCGCCTTAAAGGCCTTTGCGCAAATCAAATCAAAATAAAATCAGCATAAAATCATATTTCCACGGCAGATCACTGGTAACATGCTGAAAGCGGCCTATGTCATAGGCTAGAATACTAATAGGATTGACCATGCGAATTGCCGTTATAGGGTCTGGCATATCTGGATTAGGATGTGCTTATCTTCTCTCACCACATGTTGAAACCCATCTTTATGAACGCGAACAGCGCATCGGGGGGCATTCTCATACCGTTGATGTCGCCACTGAAGATGGCGTTATCCCGGTGGATACAGGATTTATTGTCTATAACGGGTTGAATTATCCCAATTTGGTGGGATTGTTTCACGATTTAGGGGTGAAGACCGAAGACACGGATATGTCTTTTGGCATTTCCGTTGATGGCGGCAGGCTCGAATATGAAGGCTCGCTTCGGGGATTGCTGGCGCAACCGTCTAACCTGATGAAACCATCCTATTGGTCGATGATTAGTGATCTGGTGCGGTTTTATCGCAGCGCTGTTTCGGCCGTGGCCTCAAGCCCTGAAGGCGAAAGTCTAGGCGCGTTTATTGCGCGTGAAGGTTATGGCAAGCCTTTCGTTTATGATCACCTCTTGCCGATGGCGGCGGCGATCTGGTCTTGCCCATCGGAAACGATGATGGCTTTTCCCGCGCGATCCTTTATCCGCTTTCTCGACAACCACCAATTGCTGAATTTTATTGAACGCCCGCAATGGAAAACCGTGTCTGGCGGCTCGCGCCAATATGTCCAGAAGATCATCACCGCTCTTGGAGATGGGATACGAACAGAGGCTAATATTCTTGGCCTTGAACGGCGCGGTGGCGGCGTGGTGCTCACCATTGAAGGCGAGGGTGAGATTTATTACGACAAGGTCATTTTGGCGGCGCATGCTGATCAATCACTGCGCTTGATGCGCGATGCCACCGATGAAGAAAAACAAGTGCTGGGCGCGTTTGATTTCCAACCCAATCGCGTGGTTTTGCATAGCGATCCGCGGTTGATGCCAAAACGAAAATCAGCTTGGGCGTCATGGAGTTACTTGAAATCTGTGGCGGCGGAAACAGGTGAAACTGAACTTTGTGTCACCTATTGGATGAATCGGTTGCAAAACTTGAACACCAAACAGCCGCTTTTGGTGACCTTGAATCCCACGATTGAACCTGATGGTGATTTGATCCATGGGGTTTATGATTATGACCATCCGGTGTTTGATCAAAAAGCCATATCAGCGCAAATGCAATTGCCAAAACTGCAAGGGCAAAACGGGCTTTATTATTGCGGGGCTTGGACAGGGTATGGGTTTCACGAAGATGGATTGTCATCAGCCGTTGCGGTGGCCAAGACGTTAGGCGTTGATGTGCCTTGGCACAGCCCCACCCAAGCCTATTCCCCATCACCGATGCAAGATGTTGATAGAAAGATGGCATGATGACAGCGTGTTCATTGGTGCAGTCTCAGATTATTCATATTCGCCATGGTGAGCCGTCGCATAGGCTTGAGCGCAAAGGTTTGTCGATCTGGATTGACCTTGACCATCTTGATCAAGCCGACCGCCAATCGTTGTTTTTTTCCGTGGGGCGATTGAACCTGATGTCCTTTCACGAAACAGATCACGGTTGGAATTTCAAATCTAAAGAAAACCCTCGCCCTCTTGCGGAATACGCGCGCGGCATGGCCAAAAAAGTGCTGCCCAACACACCGATTGATCATGTCCGCCTCCTAACCTTTCCTCGAATTTTGGGCATGAGTTTTAACCCGATATCGGTTTATCTTTGCTCATCGGCGGGTCAAGATGTGTTGGTTATTTACGAAGTGCGAAACACTTTTGGCGATATGCATTCTTATGTCGGCGTTTTGGAAGAAGGCCAATCGGTTAGCCATGAGGTCAAAAAACATCTTCATGTCTCACCGTTTTTTTCCATGGAAGGCGGCTATCGGTTGCGGATTAAAGCCAGCGCTGGGCTGATGCGGTTGCTTATCCGCTATACCCATGGGCGCGATCTGCGGCTGACGGCGACTTTGCGTGGGGATATCACTTCGCTCACCACCTCATCTTTATGGTCAGGGCTTTTGACCACCGGTCAATTGCCCATGCGGCCTTGGATGGCAATTCATTGGGAAGCCGTCAAATTATGGTTCAAGAAAGTCCAATTTTTTAAGCGACCTGAACCGCAACCAAAATCTTGGACATTAGCAAAAGTTAGGGAAAACAAGTCATCATGATTGCCAGTATTCTTCAATCGATCCGCGCCCGCGCCTTTTTGAACATTGTCAGCCGCCTTGAATTTGGCCGCCTGCGATTGACCATGCCCGATGGCCAATCCCATGACTTTAAGGGGGAGCAACCCGGTCCAAATGCGGTCATGGTGATCCATTCTCACGCCGCCATCAAACATATGCTAAGCGATGGCAAAATGGGTTTCTGTGAAGCCTTCATGACGGGGGATATTTCAAGCCCAAACCCAGCGGATTTGGTGGAATTAGCCGTCATGCAAAATGATTATGTCGAAGCCAATCTCAAATTTAGTTTTGTTAAAACGCAATTGCGGAAATGGCTTCACTATCGCAATAGCAACTCCAAAACCGGATCGCGCAAGAACATTTCATATCATTATGATCTCGGCAATGCTTTCTACGACAAATGGCTTGATGGCAGCATGACCTATTCTTCTGCTTATTTTGAACGTGAGACCGATGATTTGAAAACCGCGCAAGATGCGAAATACCGAAAACTAGCCGAAATGGTTGATCTGCAACCTGGCGATCGGGTGCTTGAAATCGGTTGCGGATGGGGTGGCTTTGCGGAATACGCCGCCCGTCATTTTGATGTGCATATTACAGGCATCACCATTTCCCAAGAGCAATTTGATTACGCGGCGGAGCGCATCCGCATGGCGGGACTTGAGGATAAAGTCACCTTAAAACTCACCGATTATCGCGATGTCACGGAAAGTTTTGATAAAATTGTCTCGATTGAAATGTTTGAAGCGGTGGGCGAGGCGTATTGGCCGGTCTATTTCCAGACCGTGTCGCGGTGTTTGAACAAAGGCGGCAAGGCTGGATTGCAAGTCATCACCATTGATGATGCGATTTATGATGATTACAAGCGTGAGCCTGATTTCATCCAGCAATATATTTTCCCCGGGGGGATGTTGCCGTCAGTGCCAAGGCTTGACCTGCCGTTAAAATCAGCTGGGCTGCGCTTGGTGCGGGATCATGGCTTTGGTCAGCATTACGCCCGCACCTTAAAGGAATGGCGCGATCGCTTTCTTGAGGCATGGCCAGAAATTTCAACCAGTGGATTTGATCAACGCTTTAAGCGGATGTGGGAACTTTATCTCGCTTATTGTGAGGGTGGTTTCCGAGCGGGGAGCATCGATGTTCGGCATATGCTGATTGAACGCGAATAACGCTCAAGAGTGTTGGTTGCTTCGATTATGGGCTGTTTGGCAAAACGAATTGCCGCAAAATAGGGCGGATGATAGCCCCAATATAAGGAATTTTTGCGAGCAATTGGCTGGCGCTGTCCCAGTGATCGTAATGGGCGGTGATCTGCCCTTGATGATTGGCGTGAACTTCGGTCATGCCGGTGAAATCAAGCGCCATTCGCGGCCATGATTTGAGCCGAGCCGTCATCCGCCAACGGATATACGACGCGTCCTTGCCATGGGCGAGGTCTGTGATCTCAAAGCGCGGGTCATCACAAGTTTCATACATATGGGTGAAGACATGGCGAAAACCTGCACTCCCTTCGATGCGATTAAACGGATCGGTAAAAACGATATCGTCGCTGGCCATGGCCACCAGAACCTCAAGGTTGTCTTCCGTTAAACCGGCAAAAGCCTCGGCGTATTTTCCGATGGCCTTGTGTCGAAGCGTTGTGGATTTAGTGGCGGTGGTCATGATGAATTCCTCTATGCGTTGGTGCGCTGGCGAACAAGATGGAAATATAGGCGATAGGGCAAATGCCGAAGCACGCGCATCATGCGGGTGAAGCCTTTTGGAAAAGTGATTTCAAACTTACCGCTGGCCATGCCTTTTATCAGGGCGGATGCCGCCGTGTCAGGCGTCATCAAGCCTGGCATGCTAAAATCATTCACGGCAGTGGCTTCGGTGTCTACGAAGCCGGGGGAGACGACCTGCACTTTGATGCCGCTTGGCGTGAGGTCAAACCAAAGGGATTCCGCCAGCGAGATCAAGGCTGCTTTCGTAGGGCCATACGCGGCGGCTTTCGGCAAGCCAACCCATCCGCTGACAGAAGCCATGATCACCAGATGCCCCTTTCCCCTTTCCACCATTTTGGGAATCATCGGCACAAGACCATTGATCACCCCCATATAGTTGACTTCCATATGCTGACGAAAAACCGAAAGTTCAAGCGCGCGTCCATCTTGAGGCGTGTAGACACCAGCGTTCAGGATCATCACATCAATCTCGCCGTGATGAGTTTCGGCTTGGAGAATGGCATCAGCAACCGCGTCAGCATCACGCACATCACCGGCCATGCCATGGAATAAAGGCGAAGTTGCCGCCAGTTCATCCAAGCGATTTTGACGCCTAGCCATGCCGCTGACGCGATGCCCTTGCGCCATGAGTTGACGGCAAAGTGCCGCGCCAATTCCCGCGCTGACGCCAGTGATGAAGTAATGAGTCATTGATCCGTTGCTCCTCGGCATAAGAGATAAAACGATCTTTGCCCAAAAAAAGGCCTGCTCAAGCAAAAGACCTTATTCAGCAAAAGATTTGGTCTTGCATAAAGCCTATTCGCAACCGGCAGGGGCGGTGATCTTCATCTGGTTCCATCAAGACGTCTTCTGGACTTAAATATATGCTAATCTGGACCTATCGCTAGTCATGCGGTATTCATTATTTTATCTTGAGCATGAAATGAGGCACGCCGCGATGAGATTTGTCTTAAAGATGCCAAGATTGATGAAATACTGACCAACTCGAGGGGAATATGCCATGAAGATGACCACCGAAGAAGCATTCGTTAAAGTTCTACAGATGCATGGAATCGAACATGCTTTTGGTATTATTGGTTCGGCCATGATGCCTATTTCCGATTTGTTCCCGCAGGCGGGCATTACCTTCTGGGACGCCGCGCATGAATGCAACGCGGGCATGATGGCTGATGGCTTTACCCGTGCCACAGGCAAAATGTCGATGATGGTCGCGCAAAACGGCCCTGGGATCACCAATTTTGTGACTCCAGTGAAAACCGCTTATTGGAACCACACGCCATTGTTGTTGGTCACGCCACAAGCCGCGAATAAGACCATGGGGCAGGGCGGTTTCCAAGAAGTTGAACAAATGGCGCTGTTCAAAGACATGGTCGCCTATCAAGAAGAAGTGCGCGATCCAAGCCGAATGGCAGAAACCCTTAACCGCGTTATTCTGCAAGCCAAACGTGCTTCTGCTCCAGCGCAAATCAACGTACCACGCGATTTCTGGACGCAAGTGATCGACATTGAATTGCCAGCGATTGTTGAATTTGAACGCCCAAGTGGTGGTGCTGATGCGATTGAAGCCGCGGCTAAAATGCTGTCAGAAGCGAAATTCCCGGTGATTTTGAATGGCGCTGGCGTGGTGATTGGCGGGGCTATTGCTGAATCCATGAAATTGGCTGAAAAATTAGACGCGCCTGTTTGTTGCGGCTATCAGCATAATGATGCTTTCCCCGGCTCGCATCCGCTTTTTGCAGGCCCGCTTGGGTATAATGGCTCAAAGGCTGGCATGGAATTGATCGCTAAGGCTGACGTTGTTTTGGCTTTGGGCACGCGCCTTAATCCTTTCTCAACCTTGCCGGGTTACGGCATTGATTACTGGCCTAAGCAAGCCAAGATCATTCAGGTCGACATCAACCCTGATCGCATTGGCCTGACCAAGCCGGTCACCGTTGGTATTGTTGGCGACGCGAAGAAAGTGGCGGCAAGCCTGCTTGAAAAACTCTCCTCTTCGGCTGGTGATGCGGGGCGCGCGGAACGAACCGCGTTGATCGCCAAGACCAAATCAGCTTGGGCTCAAGAACTGACATCGCTGGATCATGAAGATGATGATCCCGGCACAACATGGAACGAACGGGCTCGTGATCGCGAACCGCAAAAAATGTCGCCACGGATGGCTTGGCGGGCGATTTCATCCGCGTTGCCAAAAGAAGCCATTATCTCTTCTGATATTGGCAACAACTGTGCGATTGGCAACGCTTACCCAACCTTTGAGGCTGGCCGCAAATATCTTGCCCCTGGGTTGTTTGGCCCTTGTGGTTATGGCTTGCCTGCGATTATGGGCGCTAAAATTGGCCGTCCAGACACGCCGGTGGTGGGTTTCGCTGGCGATGGTGCTTTTGGCATCTCCATGAACGAAATGTCGGCGATTGGCCGCAACGAATGGCCTGCCATCACCATGGTGATTTTCCGCAACTACCAATGGGGCGCGGAAAAGCGCAACACAACCTTGTGGTTTGAGGATAATTTTGTTGGCACTGAACTTGACCTTGATGTTTCTTATGCTGGTATCGCTAAGGCTTGCGGGTACGAGGGCATCGCGGTTTATTCCATGGAAGAATTGACCGATACGCTCAACGCCGCGATTGACGCCCAGATGAAAGAGGGCAAGACCACCTTCATCGAAGTGATGCTCAATCAGGAATTGGGTGAACCTTTCCGTCGTGATGCCATGAAGAAGCCGGTCAGCGTTGCTGGCATCAATCGCGACGATATGCGTCCACAGACCGCGGCTGAATAATTCTTCCGCTAAAATTTGAACAGGCACGGTATTTCATTGAGATGCCGTGCCTTTTTTTATAGATATAGGGAAGATAAAATTAAAAGGCTGTTTCAGTGACGGATCGTTTAACCATCAAAAGACCAGATGACTGGCATTTGCATCTCCGCGATGGCGCGATGCTCGCGGCGGTGTTGCCTGATACCGCTCGGCATTTTGGCCGAGGCATCATCATGCCCAATTTGGTGCCGCCAGTGGTTACAAGCGCCGAAATCGCCGCCTATCGCGACCGGATTTTAGCCGAATTGCCCCAAGGCATGATGTTCACGCCATTGATGGTGGCCTATTTGACTGAAACCACCGATCCTGATGATTTGGCTAAAGGTTTTGCCGATGGGATTATTACGGCGGTGAAACTCTACCCTGCGGGGGCGACCACCAATTCCGCGTCTGGGGTACGTGACATCATGGCGGTGCAACCTGTGCTTGAACGCATGGCTGAAATTGGTTTGCCGTTATTGGTTCATGGTGAAGTCACCGATGCGGCGATTGATATTTTTGATCGTGAAGCCGTGTTTATTGATCGCGTCTTGGAGCCGTTGCGCCAACGCTTGCCGCAATTAAAGATTGTCATGGAACATATCACCACCAAGACGGCGGCAGATTATGTTCAAGCCGGTTCTGAAAATTTGGCGGCGACCATCACCACGCATCACCTGATGATCAATCGTAACCATATTTTGGCTGGCGGGATTCGGCCTCACTACTATTGCTTGCCGGTGGCGAAGCGAGAAGAGCATCGTTTGGCTTTGCGTCATTTGGCGACTTCTGGATTTGAGCGGGTCTTTCTTGGCACGGATTCAGCGCCTCATCCTGACAGCGCCAAGTTGCAACCTTGCGGCTGCGCGGGGATTTATACCGCGCCCAATACCATGTCATGCCTTGCTCATGTGTTTGAAGAAGAAGGCGCGTTGGATCGCCTCGAAGCCTTTACCAGCCTGAACGGCCCACGTTTTTATGGCTTGCCTGTTTCCGAAGAAATGATGGATTTGGTCAAAGAAGATCAGCCCGTGATTTTTCCAGATACCATTGTGGCAGGGGCTGAAACAGTGACGGTGTTTGATCCCGGCGTTGACCTCTTCTGGCGTGTTGATAAAGTGAACTGACGATTGCGACGTTTTGTTAAAGGAATAAGACATGATTGCCACCACCCATCCTGATCGTGACCATATCGCGCGAAGCGCGGCTCGGATGCTGCTTGAAATTGATGCGGTGCATTTTCGGCAAGACCCTTTTATTTTAACTTCAGGCGCGGCAAGCCCTGTCTATATCGACTGCCGCAAATTGATCTCGTTTCCGCGTATTCGTTCCGCGTTGATGGATTACGGGGTTGCAACGGTGATGGATCAAGTCGGGTTTGAATCTTTCGATAGCGTGGCGGGGGGTGAAACCGCTGGAATCCCATTCGCCGCTTGGTTTGCAGAACGTATGGCCTTGCCGATGCAATATATTCGCAAAAAGCCAAAAGGCTTTGGCCGCGATGCCCAGATTGAAGGTCAGATGAATGAAGGGGATCGCGTATTGCTCGTCGAAGACCTCGCCACGGATGGGGGCAGCAAAATCGCGTTTGTTGATGCTGTGCGCAAAGCGGGCGGTGTTTGCGATCATACATTTGTGGTTTTCTTTTATGATATTTTCCCCGAAACAAGGGAGATCATGGCGGATAACGGCCTGACCCTGCATTACTTGACCACTTGGCGGGATGTCTTGGCGGAAGCCACTGCTCAAGGCCGGTTTGATCAATCGACTTTAGGCGCGGTGGCGGATTATCTGGAATCGCCAAAAGAATGGTCAAAAGCCCATGGCGGCAAGTAAGATCAGTCTTTCTTGAGAGGCTTTTGAGGAGTCGGCTTTCCGGTTATCGGTTAAGCGTTGATGATTGATGCCAGCCCGTCCTTTTCATTAAGGGCATAGAGATCATCACAGCCGCCAATCCCAACGTCATTAACAAAAATCTGAGGGACAGAAGTTTTGCCACCAGTGCGTTCCGTCATCAAGGCGCGGGTGTCGCGGTCAAAGGTGACGTCAATTTCGTCAAAGGAAATGCCTTTAGACTGTAAAAGCCGTTTTGCCGCAGAGCAATAACCGCAAAGGGAACTGGTGTAGATTTCAACTTTAGCCGTCATGGGATGCCTGTCTTGGGTTAGGTCAGATCATTTCATGACCTTAACATGGTAATCAGGATACGATCTTCAAGGGGGTCATCGCCGCAATAAAAGGCGGATCAGCAGCATCGCGGCACGTTTAAGCACTGGAAAAATCGCAGGACTTAACAACAATGGCAACACACGCTGGCTTTGGCCTTTAACCTTTGGGAAATACCGCCGGATCAGGTAGAAGACCACAGCCGCGATGATAACAATGATCAGC
>CAYNQW010000014.1:0-23111 GCA_964399415.1 uncultured Hyphomicrobiales bacterium | reverse complement strand
CAGTCATCTTAGAGAACCAGTAATAGAAGCCCGCAAACAGACCAAACACCGCACCAAGCGACAACACATAATGGAAATGCGCGATCACGTAATAAGTGTTGTGCAGAACCTGATCAAGACCAGCATTTGACAGAACCACCCCAGTCACACCGCCAACGGTGAACAAGAAGATGAAGCCAATCGCCCAAAGCATTGGCACTTCAAACCGGAGCGAGCCGCCCCACATGGTGGCAATCCAAGAGAAGATTTTAACGCCTGTTGGCACCGCAATAACCATGGTCGCGGCGGTGAAATACGCGCGAGTATCAACATCCATACCAACTGTGTACATATGGTGCGCCCAGACGATAAAGCCAACGAAGCCAATCGCAACCATGGCATAGGCCATGCCGAGATAACCAAAGATCGGCTTGCGGGAGAAGGTCGAAATGATATGGCTGACAATCCCGAAAGCCGGCAAAATCATGATATACACTTCAGGGTGACCGAAGAACCAGAACAAATGCAGGAACAAGATCGGGTCACCACCTTCGGCGGCAACGAAGAACGCGGTGTCAAAATTACGGTCGGTGAGCAACATGGTGATCGCACCAGCCAAAACCGGCACAGCCAATAACAGCAAGAACGCCGTCACCAGCATCGCCCATGCAAACAAAGGCATCTTATGCAATGTCATGCCAGGCGTCCGCATATTGAGGATGGTGGTGATGAAATTCGCCGCCCCGAGGATAGAAGAAACACCCGCAAGGTGAAGCGAGAAGATCGCCATATCCATGGACATGCCCGGGGTGCCTTCTTTACCGGAAAGAGGCGGATAAATCGTCCAACCTACACCAGCACCACCGTCTGAAACAGCCGATAGGAGCAGCAACAGAAAAGATGGCGGCAAGAGCCAGAAAGAAATGTTGTTCATGCGCGGGAAAGCCATATCCGGCGCACCGATCATAATGGGCACAAACCAGTTGCCGAAACCGCCGATTAGCCCCGGCATCACCACAAAGAAGACCATGATCAAGCCATGGGCTGTGGTGAAGACGTTCCAGACATGACCATCAGCCATATACTGGACGCCAGGCTCCATCAATTCCATCCGCATATAAATGGAAAGACCACCGCCAATAAAGGCAGCAAGAATAGCAAAGACAAGATACATGGTGCCAATGTCTTTGTGGTTGGTGGAATAAAGCCACCGCTTCACAAAGCCTGACGGCGCGCCATGATCATGATGTTCTGTTGTCGTAGCACTCATAAAATTGCTCCTCAGGTCTTAGAACTATTGGGCTTGCGCCAGTTGAAGGGTCAGAGGACGCTCAACCGTTGCAAATTGTTCACGGGCTTTTTCCACCCATGCTTTGTAATCATCTGCCGAAACCGCCTTGATGACGATGGGCATATAGGAATGGTTCACACCACAGATCTGGTTGCATTGACCATAATAGGTGGCTTCACCCATCGGAACGTCGATCCAGGCTTCATTGGTGCGGCCAGCAACCGTGTAAATTTGAACCGCCAGCGATGGCACAAAGAAAGAATGCATCACATCATTGGCGTTGACCAAAAGTTTGATCCGTGTGCCTTCTGGAACAACCAGCGGGTTGTCAACATCCAGCAAACGCTTTTGGCCTTCTTTGATTTCATCTTCAGGGATCATGTAACTGTCAAAAGCCAATTCTTCTTTGGGGTATTCGTAATTCCAATACCACTGAGCGCCGGTGATTTTGACCACCATCTCGGTTTCATCCGTGCGATCCATGTAATAAAGCAACTTAAAGGAAGGCACCGCGATCACCACCAGAATGACCACGGGAATGACCGTCCATAAAATCTCAATAACGGTGTTATGCGTGGTTTTCGATGGGTTGGGGTTTTTGCTCTCGCGGAAGCGCAAGCAGGTGTAAACCAACAGCGCCAACACAAACAACGAAATCAACGTGATGATGACCAGCAACAAATCATGCAAATCACCAGCCTTTTCAGCGATTGTGCCTGCGCCGGGCTGCAGATTCATCTGCCATGGCTGAGGTTCAGCCGCATGAGCCAGTCCAATCGTGGCCATCAAGGATAACATCGCAAGGCCGAAACCTTTGATCATCGTGGCCTTTTGCAGATGGCGCTTAAGCATCGCCAGTGCCAGTGCCGAAATACGGGACGGATACATTCTCGAACTCCCCCTTTAGAGTCTTCATGCCCATGCTCACGCTGAGATGGACGAATTAAGCCTTTTCTTGTTTTATGCTTATACCACAAAGATGACAAACCATAAGGCTGGTGGCACAAGAAATCTTGCGGCAGGAGGTCGCAGGACCCGTGAAATCCTTCTAAATTTGCGCTGAAATCAACCAGATCAAGACCTCCACTATGTTGTTTGTGTTGATAAAAATAAAGCGTGACGCTTGAAGTCACCCTTGGCCTATGCCATGTCTAATAAAGAATATTGATGAATTCGCATTGATTCGTTCGGCATTCACGTGTCCTTCGGGCAATGATTAACACCGTTTTCGACAAAAGAGAGATGGCATGAACCCGCTAGATACAACCACCGATTTGTTTTTTACCCGCACTGATTTGGATGAAGATGCGGTCAAAACTGTGATTGGCGATGCCCTCAACGGCAGCGATGATGGTGAACTTTATCTTGAAGAACGCCATTCGGAAATGCTGGTTTTTGACGATGGTCGGATGAAATCATCAAGTTACGATAGCAGCAGCGGTTTTGGCCTTCGCGCCATTGCCGGCGAAGCCCATGGTTATGCCCATTCAGGAGAATTGACGCTGGATGCGTTAAAACGCGCCGCCGCCACTGTGTCTTCTGTCACCGATGGTTATCACGGCACCATGGCCTTGCCCCCACAAGCGGGCAAAAACCGTTCGCTTTACACCGCCGATAACCCGCTCGATGCCACGGCTTTTGGCGATAAAGTCAAATTGTTGCAAGACATTGATGCTTATGCTCGCGCCGCTGACCCAATGGTGCGGCAAGTGAGCGTGTCTGTCGGCTCGTCATGGCAAGCCATTCGCGTGATGCGCGCCGATGGTTATGAAACCGCTGATATTCGCCCGCTGGTTCGGCTGAACGTGTCTGTCGTGCTGGAAAAAGATGGCCGCATGGAAACAGGCTCAAGTGGCGCTGGTGGTCGGGTGATGCTCGATCAATGGCTTGACCCAGCCGTTTGGCGCGCTGAGGTCGATGAAGCCTTGCGCGTGGCGCGTGTTAATCTCAATTCTGTTCCGGCACCGGCGGGAGAGATGGAAATTGTCCTTGGCGCAGGCTGGCCCGGGGTGATGCTACACGAAGCCGTCGGCCACGGTTTGGAAGGTGATTTCAACCGCAAAGGCACCTCTCTGTTTTCAGGACGTGTGGGTGAACAAGTCGCCGCGAAAGGCGTCACGGTGGTCGATGACGGCACCATGGAAAATCGCCGCGGTTCGATCACCATTGATGATGAAGGCACGCCTTCAGGTCGAAACGTGCTGATCGAAGATGGCATTTTGAAAGGTTATATGCAGGATCGCCAAAACGCACGCTTGATGGGGGTTGCCCCCACCGGCAATGGCCGCCGCGAATCCTATGCCCATACCCCCATGCCACGGATGACCAATACGTTCATGCTCAATGGTCAGCACAGCCGAGAGGAAATCCTATCAAGCGTTAAAAAAGGGCTTTATGCGGTCAATTTTGGCGGCGGTCAGGTGGACATCACCAGCGGGAAATTTGTTTTTTCGGCCTCTGAAGCGTATTTGATCGAGAACGGCAAGATTGGCGCGCCGGTCAAAGGCGCGACGCTGATCGGCAATGGCCCTGACGCCATGGGTAAAATATCTATGATAGGCGATGATCTGGCGCTTGATAACGGGATTGGCACTTGCGGCAAAGCCGGTCAAGGCGTGCCCGTTGGGGTTGGCCAACCAACCCTGAAAATGAGCGGCATCACGGTTGGCGGAACAGAAACCGCCGCTTAACCTCGATTACCGCTTAACCTTGATTGCAAGGCAGGTTCAATGTTGGCGGCGCCATTCGCGTGGCCGTAAGAACGACCCGCGCCACATGCCTGCCTTTGCTTTTTTTGCCGCCTGCTCATCGGATTCATAGCCGGGGCTGTATTCCGCCACCGCCAAGCCAGCACGCACCAAGGCTTGTTGAATATCAAGCCCCGAAGCATCCTGACCCGCAAAGCACTGCCCCAATAATCGCCGATAACGATCACGACCGGTGATGCGGCACCAAACTTGTTCTGAAGCGGCCAACATCCCCACCACCATATCCGTGGCGATCAACCCGCAAGGCCACGCCGCACCGTCTTTGGTGTCGCACAATTGACGTTTTTCAGGCGCGTCAATCCCCAGCAATCGGATTTTATGGGCGGCGGTATGGATGGTATCGCCGTCAATGACTCGAAATTCCTTTGCGGAAACAACATCAGGCCAAGACTTATCTTCAGCAACACCCGAAGCGGCGGTGATAACGACCACACCACCCCCAAGCATCACAACCCTTAAAAACCAACGGCAAAACGAAAGAACACCGGAAAACACGCCAACCCTCATCATTAGAAAAAACTAATTGATAAACTAGCGGATCAGCCCAGCGCCGACCAGCCCTTCAAGGAATTAGCCTGACCATAGCGTTGCATCGAAACAATCAGCAGAAAGATTAATTGGCCTTACCGTCTCGGGTCATCCATAGACTAAAGACACAGCCGACCAGCACCATCGAGATGATGCCGCCCATCCCAAAAGTGAAACTGCCGCCGCCATATTGATAGAGCGGCCCTGCCAGCATCAAACCAGACACTTGCCCAAGCGAACCAAACCCTTGCACCATCCCAAGACTGCCGCCGATCTGACCTTGACGCGCACGCTTGCTCGCGGCGGATGTTAAGGTCGGGTTCGAGAAGGCAAAGCCTAAGCACACCAAACTTGAACTGATCATAATGCTGATCACGGTGGGGCCAAAAAAGGTGAAACTTGTGATCACCATCAGCATGGTGACAAACTGCCCAAGCACCAAAAAGGCACTGCCCATCAAAGCCGTGCCAAGATCGGTCAAACGCTTGACCGAGGGGCCAATCAAACCGCCCTGAACAATGACAATCAGAATCCCAATCCAAGTGAAAATCCAGCCTGTGTCGCGGCTGGTGAAATTCAGCACATCTTTGACCACCAAGACATAGGATGCTTCGACTTGCGCGAAACCAAGATTAAGGAAAAATCCGGCAGCGGCAAAACCGACAAGCCCTGACGACCGAAACCCTGCCCAACGTTCCGCGAAAGGTTGCTGTGACGCGCTGTTGATCACCGCGGTTTCTTTGACTTTGATCAGCGCCAGCACAAACCCCAGCATGCCCAAAGCCGCCGCCAGCAAAAAGGGCGCTGTATGCACCGCACCGCCATACCCTGACAACAACCCGCCTAAAGCTGGACCCGCGACAAAGCCAAGCCCGATAAACGCGCCTAATTTCCCCATCCATTTGGCTCGATCTTCCGGCGACGTGCTGTCGGTGATGATGGCTTGAATGACGCCGATATTCCCTGCCGCCAATCCAGCGACAACCCGGGCAACAAACATCACCGTCAAATCTGTGGTTAGGGCAAAACCAATATGACCGCAGGCGGAAATGAAGGTGGAGACGACCAGCACGTTTTTCCGCCCCAAGCGATCGGATAACGCGCCCAACATCGGCGCGCCGACAAACATGGCAAAAGCGAAACTTGCCATCAGCAGTGCCATGATGGTTTCGCTTCCACCCGCTTCATCAATCACCGCATAAGGCAAGACCGGGATCAACGCCCCAATGCCAATGAAATTGACAAAAACAATCAGCAGCAAACCGCCCATAACAAAACCTTTATGTGATCATTCCCTTAGAACGGGAAGTCTTGGTAAACCCGGCGAACGTCACCCGCCCAATCTTGATGATAATGATTGAGTAATTTTTCTGCTGACGTAATCCCGCTTTCAGCAATATGGCGGATGGGATCAAGGAAGCCGGTTTCATCATTGCCGGAACTGTCGAGACGTTGGCGACGGCGCAGACCTTTGGTGGCGATATTAATCATCGCTTTCGCCAAATCATGCATGGATCGGCCGCCAATTTCACCCCTCAGGCCATGTTCAGCCGCTTGCATCCGCGCCGCCGCCACATCAGCGGCGGTCAAGCCTTGTGCCAATTCAGCGGCTTCATCCAAGGCGTCTTGGTCATAGAGCAAGCCTGTCCAAAGCGCTGGCAAGGCGCAAATCATATTCCACGGCCCACCATCAGCGCCGCGCATTTCAAGATATTGCTTTAATCGCACTTCAGGAAACGCCGTGGTGACGTGATCCGCCCAATCCGCCATCGACGGCAATTTGCCTTCATATCCCGGCAATTGCCCAGCCATGAAATCGCGGAAGGACAAGCCTGCCACATCGACATATTCCTCACCTTGGTGCAAAAAATACATCGGCACATCAAGAATATAATCCACCCATTGTTCATAGCCGAAGCCATCGTCAAACACGCAAGACGGCACGCCGCAACGGGCATTATCGGTATCGGTCCATGCCCGTGCTCGGGTGGATAAAAGGCCGCTTGGTTGGCCTTCGTAAAACGGAGAATTGGCAAAAATCGCGGTCGCAACCGGCTGCAACGCCAAAGAGGTGCGAAACTTTTTCACCATATCGGCTTCATCAGCATAATCGAGATTCACCTGAATCGTCGAGGTGCGCAGCATCATGTCCAGCCCCAACGTGCCGACTTTGGGCATATGGTTGCGCATGATCCGATACCGTCCCTTTGGCATCCAAGGGATTTCTTCACGCGACCAAAGCGGATCATGGCCAAGGCCAATCATGCCAAGCCCTAAAGCCGCGCAAGCCTCTTGCATCACCCTTAGATGCGCCCCTGTTTCAGCGCAGGTCTGGTGCAAGGTTTCTAAGGGCGCACCAGACAGTTCAAACTGCCCCCCAGGCTCCAGCGTCAATGATCCGCCATGATTGTCTTTCACGCCAATGATTTTTCCAGCTTCCATGATCGGCGTGCCCTTAAGGCGCTGGCAGAGATCATTCAGCAGAGATTCAATGCCGCTTTCGCCCTCATAAGACGGACGCTGTAAGGTGTCGAGATGGAAAAGAAATTTTTCGTGTTCGGTGCCAATTCGCCATTCGGATTTCGGCGATTGGCCTTCCGCCAGCCAGCCAATAAGGTCAGCCTTACCGGTGATGAGAGGGCTATTTGCGTCAGCCATTATGACTCCTTCCAGTCTCCAGCAAAACCTTGCCAAAGCGCTAGCGCCGCTAACATTGCAGTGTCGGCGCGTAAAATATTCCGCCCCAGTGATACTGGGACAACCCCGTCAAGAGCCATGATGGCTTGGCGTTCCCGTGGCGAAAACCCACCTTCGGGGCCAATCATAATGGCAACATCACCCGATACATTGGCGACTTGATGGGCAAAGTCATGCTGGGCTGATCCGGCACAATCTTCGTCACAGAAAATGATATGGCGATTTTTAGGCCAATCTTCAAGCAAATCCATCAATGGGCGAGGCGATAAAATTTCAGGCACGGTCGTACGGCCTGTTTGCTCGGCGGCTTCAATGGCATTGGCCAACATTCGCTCGGTATTGACGCGGCTGACTTGCGTGTAATCGGTCATCACCGGTTGCACCAAACCCACCCCTAATTCCGTGGCTTTTTCGGCGATGAAATCAAGACGGGCTTTCTTGATTGGCGCGAAACTGAGCATGAGGCTTGGCATAGGGTCTTGAGGTCGGGTTTGGCGATGACAGAGCAACACTGTCTTTTTGCGATCGGCCGCATCAACCGTGGCAAGATATTCACCATCCTTGCCATTAAAGACCAGCACTTCTTGACCGATCCCATAGCGCAGAACATTAATCAAATAATGCGATTGCTCACGACCAAGGGTCAGCGCAACGTTAGAGCCAAGGGGCGTATCACAATAAAGACGTTGACGTGTTTCAAGAGCCATGGAGCATGATTACTCCCCTCACCCCTATGGCGCAAGACCTATCCGACGCTGAACCCGCGAAAGCCCCTTGCCAGCACCCGCCAATTGCCGCTAGTGATGAAGGATGACTTCGACAAGCGACATCAAATCCACAGGCTGGATTAAGCATTTGCCGCCATTGGGGCAAGGGCTGGCGCAATTGGCGCGATTTGATCGCCCCATTGGTTGGTGGCTTTTGCTGCTGCCCGGCTGGCAATCCATTTTATTGGCAGCCACCGCCCAAAAAGCCCCGCTTTCGCAAGTTATCCATCTGATGGTTCTGTTTCTGGTTGGCGCGATTGTCATGCGCGGCGCCGGATGCGTCATCAATGATCTCTGGGATCGTGACCTTGATCGCGCCGTTGCTCGCACCCGTGACCGCCCGCTGGCATCTGGACAGGTGAGCGTCAAAACGGCGATGGTATTTCTAGGCGTTTTGGCGGTGATTGGCGTCTTGGTGTTGATCCAATTGCCGCTTACCGCCATCCTCATGGGGTTAGCGTCTTTACCGTTGATTGTGATCTATCCCTTAGCCAAGCGTTTCACGGGTTTGCCGCAGATTGTTCTGGCCTTGACCTTCAGTTGGGGGGCGTTGCTGGGATGGGCATCTTTTGATCAATGGCCAAGCCTGCCAGCATATCTTTTATACGCGGCGAGCGCGTGCTGGATTTTTGGCTATGACACCATCTACGCCATTCAGGATATGGCTGATGATGCAAGCGTTGGCATCAAATCCTCGGCGCTTACGCTGGGGCGATCGTTGCCCATGGTTGTTGCGCTGTGTTATGCCACCATGGTGCTGATGTTGCTGGCCATGAGTTTGATCATCCCCTTAGGCTGGGGTTATCTTGCAGGCATCGCTGGGCTAGCGCTTCATCTCGGTCAACAAATCCGGCGCATTGACCGTCATCATCCGGCCTTGGCTGGCGCAATTTTCCGCAGCAATCGGGACGCGGGATTGATCGTTGTGGCAGGGTTGCTGGCAGAATACCTGATGGGCTAACCCCTTTTTAAGGCTTGACCGTCAAAGATAGCGGTCAATATCCTTTGCCTCGGCGGTCACCACCTGCCAAGGCACATTACCAAGCGCGATGCCATCGGCGGCAAGCGTCGCCATGATCTTGAGCCGATGGGTTTTGTTTTGACGCAATTGTTCCAACCAATCATCAAGGGCAATATGATCTTGCCCAGCGCGAGCCTTTACATGGTTCAGCATCGCCACCTGATCCATCGCTTGAAAGCGGCGGCCTTGAGCTGGGATCAACGCGTGCGCCACGGGCGCTTGATCCACCGCCATCATCGGTGATCGCGATTGATAACCATAGATAGGCTGATCAAACACCGGCGAGGCTATGGGGCGGCCATGATCAACCAATCCCCCTTCAAACCGCACAAAATCATAGGCGACGCCAAGCGCTTCGGTGGAATGCATATGATTCAACTGGTCTTCATCCAGCCAAGCGATGTTGAGCGTCACCACCGTCCCCGGGCTTGGAAAAGCGGTGGCTGGCACCGCGCAATAATAGGACATGGTGGCGGCATAGACGATGTCGCAATCAAAGAGTTTCGCGCTGGTCACCGGCAAGGTGGCGCGAGCGCCAAATTTACGGCGCAATTGCAACGGCGCGCGATTTGATCCCACCGAAATAACAGGGGTGCGGTCACGGCATTCCTCTTCAGCAATGCCTTCGGGACACAGCACGGGCAAGCCATCACGCATCCAAAAATCACCTTCCGGTGCCGGGTAAGGATACCCTTTGGCCTGACCATTCGGGGTGATCTGACCATCAGGGCCATGATCCGGAAACCATTTTGAGGGAAGTTCACTCATTGCTATCGCCTGCTATCACGCCCTGGGTTAGATCAAGGAGAGCGTTTCTTCTAGCCCCAAGGCGATGTTCAGATTCTGCACCGCTGCTCCAGACGCCCCTTTGCCCAAATTATCAAGGCGCGCGACCAATAACGGCTGATCGGCATTGCCCAGAACATGAATTTCCAGATCATTGGTTCCCGCCAACGCATCCGCCGCCAGATACCCCTCTTGGGTGAGCCCTTCGCCTTGATCGAGACCACAAACACGGATGAACCGCTCGCCCTTATAATGAGCCGTTAAAACATCATGGATGCCTTGCCGATTAACCCCCGCGGCGATCATCGACGGCAAGAGCGGCAATTGCACCACCATGCCGCAAGCGAAATCCCCCACCATCGGCGAAAACATAGGTTTGGTCGTTAATCCTGTATGCGCCATGACTTCAGGAATATGCTTATGGGCCAGCGTCAAGGCGTATTGAAAATGCTTAGAGCCTTCATTGTTTTGCATATAGTCAATCAAGGCTTTGCCGCCGCCGGTGTAACCGCTGATGGCATTCACGCTAATTGCTGTTTCAGGAAGCATGATCTTGGCGTCAATCAATGGCCGGATCAGGGCAATCATGGCGGTGGCATAGCACCCCACATTGGCAATCAATCGACTCTTGGCGATGGCTTGCCGTTGCCCTTGAGCCAATTCAGGAAAGCCATAAGCCCAACCCGGGCTGACGCGATGCGCTGTTGACGCGTCAATGATCTTGCAATCCAGCCCTTCGGCCAAGGCCACCGCTTCCCGCGCCGCGTCATCGGGCAAGCAAAGGATGACCGCGTCGGCTGCCGCCATTAGGGCTTGCCGAGCATCCGCGTCCTTGCGCGCTTCAGGGGCAATGGTCAAAACGTCGATTTCTGGATGCGCGTTAAGCCGTTCCCGGACTTGCAAGCCAGTGGTTCCCGCTTCACCATCAATAAAAACATGATAACTCATATGCTTTTCTAACCGCCGATCCGAAAACCAGCAAGATGAATATTCGGCGGTGAATTTTTGACCGGCTTAAGGTTGTACTTTTGGCCTCGAAACGCTATGTCAGTGCTATGACTGATTTTGCAAATTTAATGGATATGCTGCTTGATCGCGCTCGCGCTGCCGGCGCCGATGCAGCCGATGGTATTGTGGTGGGTGGACATGGCCATTCGGTTTCGGTTCGCTTGGGTAACGTGGAAGCGATTGAACGATCCGAAGACCATGATATTGGCCTCAGGGTTTTTGTAGGCAACCGCAACGCCAGCATCTCAACCAGCCGTTTGGATGAAGACACTATTTCGACCTTAGCCGAACGCGCGGTGGCGATGGCGAAACTTGCGCCAGAAGACCCATACGCGATGCTTGCGGATGCTGAATTGCTTGCCCGCGACATCCCCGACATAGATATTTTTGACCCCAGCACCCCCAGCGCCGATGACCTTAAATCTGCCGCCTTGATCGCAGAAGACGCCGCCCGCAGCGTCAAAGGCATCACCAATTCCGAAGGCAGCAGTGCCTCCCACGGATCAGTGAAAATTATGATCGCCACCAGCAATGGCTTTTCTGGGCAATATCAACGCAGCAGTTTTGGCATCTCAGCCATGGTGTTGTCGGAAAAAAATGGCGTCATGGAACGCGACTATGATTACACCGCGGCGGTTTATCAGGCTGATCTTGATGATCCCGCGAAAGTTGGGCAAAGCGCTGGCGAACGCACCATGCAACGCCTTGGCGCGACACGGCCTCCAACAGGCGCGTATCCGGTGATTTACGATGCTCGAGTGTCGCGGTCGATCTCAGGGCATATTGCCTCCGCCATTAACGGCGCCGCGATTGCCCGGGGCACCAGTTTCTTGAAAGACAAAATGGGTGAGGCCATTGCCGCCAGTGGTGTGACCCTTGTGGATGACCCCCTGCGGCCACGCGGCATGGGATCATCGTCTTTTGATGGCGAAGGCTTGCCGCGTCAACGTCGTGTTATGGTGGATCAGGGCGTCCTCAAAGGTTGGTTTCTTGATCTCGCCTCCGCCAAACAATTGGGGCTTCAGCCCACCGGCAATGCTGGGCGGGGGGTTGGCTCTCCGCCGTCTCCCGGCACCAGCAATTGGATCATGGAAGCTGGCTCGCTCAGCCGTGATGACCTGATTGCTGACATTGAAGAAGGCTTTCTGGTGACGGAAATGATTGGCTCTTCGGTAAGTCTAGTCACCGGTGATTACAGCCGCGGCGCGTCAGGATTCTGGATCAAAAACGGCAAAATCAGCCATCCCGTGACCGAAGCCACCATCGCCGGCAATCTGAACGATATGTTAAAGCGGATCACCCCGGCGGATGATCTGGACCTGACCAAATCCACCGCCGCCCCTAGCCTGCGCGTTGATGGTATGATGGTCGCAGGCGGATCATGAGTTTCAGCGAAGCCGATCACCCAAGGCGCGGCGTTCAGGATTGGATTGACCTGATGCTCCGCGATCACGGGTTTTTGCGATTGGCTTGGCATAACCGTCACGAAATCCGCCCCGGGGTTTGGCGATCCAATCAACCCGCGCCTTGGGATGTGCGAAAAGCCGCTGATCTTGGCATCAAAACCATCATCAATTTGCGGGGCCCTCGCGCGGATGGTGGTTGGCGGCTTGAAAAGCAAGCCTGCGATCACGCAGGGATACGGCTGGTGGATTTCACCGTTCGGTCAAGAGCAGTGCCTGATTACGATGTCTTGGCAGGGGCAGACGCCCTCTTTCGTCAAGTTAAAAAGCCGTTTTTGATGCATTGCAAATCAGGTGCCGACCGCGCGGGCATTATGGCGGCGCTTTATCTGTTGTTGATTGAAAACGCTTCGGTGGACGACGCGCTGGCCATGTTGTCGATGAAATACCTGCATGTCAAACAAGCCAAGACCGGGCTGTTGGATGCGTTTATCGACGCCTATCGCCCGGCGCAAGTTTCAGGCATTTCGATGCTGGATTGGGCCAAAAATGACCTTGATCCCCATGCGATTGAGCAGAATTTCATGACCAAAGGTTGGGCGGTTCGATTGGTGGATGATCTGCTGAAACGAGAATAATCAAGCGCTGAAATGTTGCAGAGCGCAAAGTTTCGCGTAAAGCCCATCTTTTTTCATCAAATCGGCGTGCTTGCCTGTTTCGACAATCTTTCCGCCATCCATGACTAAAATTTGATCCGCGTTCTGAACCGTCGCCAAGCGATGCGCCACCACCAAGGTGGTGCGCCCCACGGAAAGCCGCGCCAAGGCTTCTTGAATCTGTTGTTCCGATGACGCATCAAGCGCACTCGTTGCTTCATCCAGCAACAAGATCGGCGCGTTTTTCAACATCGCACGGGCAATCGCGATGCGTTGCTTTTGACCGCCTGACAACCGCGAGCCAGCCTCACCCACAATCGTGTCATAGCCTTGAGGTTGAGCGGTGATGAATTCATGGGCAGCGGCATCGCGCGCCGCCGCTTCAACTTCCGCGTCGCTAGCGTCAAGGCGGCCAAGGCGAATATTATTGCGGATGGTATCGTTGAACAGCACGGCATCTTGGCTGACCAAGGCCATCATCCCGCGCAACGCGTCAAGCCGAAGGTCTTGAATATCGACATGATCAATTTGAATGGCGCCAGATTGACGATCAATTAGCCGCGGCAAAAGATTGATCACGGTCGTCTTTCCAGCACCGCTTGGCCCAACCAAGGCAAGGGTTTCTCCAGGTTTCGCCGTAAAACTCACCCCACCAAGAGCAGGCGCATCGCCATATTGAAAGCCCACCTGATCAAAACGCACTTGCCCTTTTATGCTTGGCAATGGCTTTGGTTTTTGTGGGTTTGTAATGGTGGGGGTGGTTTCCAGAAGCGCAAAAATACGATTCAGCGCGGCGGCGGATTCTTCGACAATCGCATTGAGCGTGCCTAACCCTCGCACCGGTTGCACCAGCATCAACAAAGCGGTGATGAACCCTGCCACATCTCCAACTTGCATATGGCCATTGACCACTCGCCATCCAGCGACCGCGATGACGCCCGCCACGGCAAGCCCGCCCAAGACTTCCAAAATAGGATCAATCCGAGCGCGGCCCAATTCCAGCCGCAGGATGCGGTTAAACAATCCATCAAACACTTTGTTCAAACGTGAGGTTTCATGGGATTCAAGACCATAGGCGCGAACCATGCGGCTGCCTTGCAAGGTTTCGTTCATCATTGCCGTCGCCTCGGCCATGTCTTCTTGCAAATGCGACGATTGCTTGCGTTGGCGTTTGCCGATTGAAATGATTGGTCGCATGGCCAAGGGATAAACCCCCAGCACGATGATCGTCAGCAACCAGTCAAACCAAATCATGGTTGCCACCATGGCGATAATGGTCAAAGCATCACGGATCAGGTTATTCGCCAATCGCTTGATGGCTTCGCGCACCACCAGCACGTCATTCATCACCCGGCTGATAAACTCGCCGGTGGGCGCCGCTAAAATTTGCGCCAAATCAGCGTGGACAAGATGTGATGCCATGGCTTTTTGTATTGATGTCGTCACCGCTAAGGCAATTGACGTGACTTGCCGCACCTGAAAATACATCGCCAAGCCTTTGATCAGCGTGATGCTGATGATCAATGGCGGAATTTGCCAGATCAAATCCGCATCCGCCGCGCCAAGCGCATCAAACACATAGCGGATCAACATTGGATAAGCCGCTGAGGTGGCGGAAACCATCGCCATCAGCAGAAACGCGATCATCAAGGCTGATTTCCGCGATGCAATCCATTCACGCCATAACCGTGCCAGCGCCGCGCGGGTCGACAAATCAAGAGCAATAGTGGCGCGGCTGGTCATGGAATCCTTAACCTATCAATCTGAAGGGCTTTCCTGCAAAACCGCGAGAAAAGACCGGAGGCTTTCGTTTTACTTGTTTTTTGCCGTGGCGACAATGCTCGAGCTGGTGATTTCAGTCGCCCCATGACCAATCATCGGCTACAATCAAGGCTTAACGCCGCCAGCAGCATTTGATACAAAACAACATGATCAAAACTTGGCTGAAAAGCCCCAACGGCATCCGTGCCACCACCTTTTTATCAAGCCTTGTGCTGCGCTTGTTGCTGTCATCCATCCGGTGGCAACGCATTGATCATTCGGGGTTTCACCACCAAGACGATCACCCGGCGCTGATTTATGTCAATTGGCACTGCCGGTTATTGGCAATGCCGGCGCTTCTTCGTCAGCACCGTCAAACCGCTTACATCATCTCTCCGTCGCTCGATGGACAGTTGATTTCCGGCACGGTTGCCCCTCTTGGCGTTGCCACGATTTGGGGGTCTCGAAGCAATAAAGCCATCAGCGGTTATCGTGAGATGCGGCGGCGTCTTGCCCAAAATCTACATGTTGGCATCACGCCAGATGGCCCGCGAGGCCCCGCGCGGCAAGCGGCTTCTGGCGCGCTCACCCTAGCCAAAGCATCAGGGGCGCCGATTGTTCCCGTGGCATGGTCAGCGAAAGCCATGTGGCGGTTGAATTCTTGGGATCGACTGGCCATCCCTAAGCCGTTCAGCCGTGGCGTGCAAATTTTTGGCGCGCCCATCACCCTTGCCAAAGACGCCGATGACGCCGCGCTGGAACAAGCCCGGCTTGACCTTGAAGACGCGATCAACGCCGTGACCGCCGAAGCCGATGCTGTTTTTAACCATCCTGCCGATGACGCTCTTGATCGTTATGGCATTGGCAAGGCAAAGCGAGGGTAACATGGCGGCACCAATGATCATTCTTTATCGGTTGATTTGGCGGCTCATCGGGTTGGTGTTGCCGTTTTATTTGAAGGCGCGTGCGGCGCAAGGCAAAGAAGACCTCAAACGGCTGGGCGAACGCTACGGCTATAGCATGCACAAAAGACCTCATGGTTTGGTTTATTGGCTGCATGGCGCAAGCGTTGGCGAAACCGTGTCGTCTCTGACCTTGGCGGAAGCCATCCTTGATCAGCAACCTTCTGCGTCGGTGTTAATCACCAGCGGCACCATCACTTCTGCGGCATTGGCCCGGCAACGGATCAAAGCCATGACCAATCGCCGCGTCTATCATCAATACCATCCCCATGATCATCCGCGATGGATCAAGCGTTTCCTTGACCATTGGCAACCTGATCTGGTGGTGATGATGGAAAGCGAAATCTGGCCGAATATGATCACCCTAAGCGCTGAACGCGGGGTGCCGCTCGCCATGGCGTCCGCACAAGTATCCACGCAATCCATGCGCCGTTGGCGAGGCCTTGGCCAAATTATGGCAAAAGCGTTATTTCCAAAATTTGATGCGATCCTTGCCATTGACGCTGATCAGAAAGCCAATTTTGATCAATTGGTGGATGATCCAGAAAAAGTCTTGATCGGCGGGTCTATGAAAGCCGCCGCGCCGCCGCTTGACGATCACCCTGATTTGCGGCAAGCCATTAATAACGCCGCCGATGGCCGCCCCATCATCCTCTTGGCCTCAAGTCATGATGGCGAAGAACAATTGTTTATGGAAGCGATGGATGCCATCAATCAAAACAACAGTTTCTGGGCGGTGATTGCGCCGCGCCACCCTGAACGCGGCAAGGCCATCCGCGATATGATCCAGGCCAATCAAAGCATGACTGGCCAACGCAGCAAAAATGAACCCCCTGATGCTTCGATGTCGTATTGGATTGCCGATGTGATGGGGGAAATGGGCGGGCTGATCCGCGCCGCTGATGTGATTGTTCTTGGGGGCGGTTTTGCCGAATTAGGCGGCCATAATCCCATGGAGATGGCAAGCCTTGGCAAAGGGGTGATTTCTGGGCGTCATGTGTTCAAGAACAAATCGGCTTTTGAGACGCTGGATTCCCAACAAGCGGTGATCTTTGCCAATAGCGCGGTGGAAATCGCCGATGCGATTAACCTGCTCACCACGTCATCAACACGGCTTGATTTATTGAACAGAGGCGCAAAACGCGCGGCTCAAAAAAGCCAAACTTATCCGCGCAATTCTGCCGCCGCGCTTTTGTCATTGATCAAACCCAAGCCTAATGGACGAGGCCGCCGATGATGCGCGCGCCCGGATTTTGGTATCGCAAAGGCCTTAGCCTGCCTGCGATTGCCCTTGCTCCCCTGACATTAATCTGGCGGCTGGGCGCGGCGCTTAAAGCGGTTACGACCAACCCCATCAAGCCTTCCGTGCCGGTGGTGGTCATTGGCAATTTGACCGTTGGCGGCACGGGCAAAACTCCGCTGGTCGCGGCTTTGGCGGAAGAAACCCTAAAACGAGGGCGGCATCCGGTGATTTTGATGCGCGGCCATGGCGGGAAAATCACCGGCCCTCATTTGGTCAGCCCCGACGATAGCGCTCAAGCGATTGGTGATGAAGCGTCTTGGCTGAGGCCGTTTGCGCCGGTGGTGATCGCCCATCATCGCGGTCAAGGCGCGCAATTCATCACTGAAACCATCCCTCATTGCGACCTGATCATCATGGATGATGGTTTGCAAAACCCAACCATCACGCCTTCGCTTCGGATTGGGGTGTTCAACGCAAAATTAGGGTTGGGCAATGGCATGGTGATCCCAGCAGGGCCATTGCGGCAACCGTTTAACGATGGCCTCCGGCAACTGGATGCGGCGGTGATTAACGGCGAAGACAAAGGCCTAGAAGAACGGCTCCGCGCCAAACGATTTGACGGCGTGATCTTTAACAGCCGCCGCAACCTCAATCCCAATGACATTCGATCCTTAAAGGGCAAGCCTGTCTTGGCTTTTGCCGGCATTGGTCATCCCGATGGCTTTTTCACCATGTTGCGTGAGGCTGGCATCACGTTAAGCGGTAGCCGCGCTTTTCCCGATCACCACCCCTATAGCAACGCTGAAATCAAGGCCATGTCGAAACAAGCCGCCGCTGATGGCGCGTTGTTGGTGACCACCGAAAAAGATCATCTCCGCCTGCGTGCAGAAGATCAACGCCATATCATCAGCGTTGGTCTTGAAACATCCCTAGACGGGTCTTTATTGGACATGGTCATGAAAGCACGGGTATAAAACTTTCATGAAAGTCATCGGCACTCTGTTCAAACATCTTATCCGCTGGCCTCTTGAGGCCTTGCTTTTTTATGCGGTGGCGGGCGTTTTCATGATCTTGCCGGTGGCCATGGCCTCGGCTTTAGGGGGAGCAATAACAAGGTTGATCGCGCCTTTGACCCCGTTTCATCGCCGCAGTCTTTTTAATATTGGTTACGCCATGCCAGCCTTGCCGCAGGCGGAACGAAAGCGCATCATCATGGATATGTGGTGGCATATTGGCCGAGTCCTAGGGGAATATCTCCACACCAAAGCTTTGATTGAATCAGACCGCATCACCATTCATGGCGCAGAGCATATCCAACAACTTCAAGAAAAGGGCGGGTTTTTAATCACCGGTCATATCGGCAATTGGGAATTGTCTTTCGCGCCGCTGGTGGAACTGGATCGCGGCATCAATATTGTTTTTCGCCGCATCAACAATCCCTATATCTCAAAATTGCTCAACCGACGGGTGCGGATTTTTAACGCCGCCTATGAAAAAGGCCTTGAGGGCGCGCGCGGCATGGCCAAATCTGTTAAAAAAGGTGATGTCTTCATCGCGCTGGTGGATCAGAAACTCCGGGAAGGCGAAATGCTGGATTTCTTTGGCCATAAAGCCTCCACCGCCATCGCGCATATTAAACTGGCCATGAAATTTGATGTGCCGATCATCTTGTCGCAAGTGGTGCGGCGGTCGGGTTGCAAGTTTGACCTTTATATCCAACCTCTTGACCTCAGCCCATTCGATCCATCCGACAAAGACGTCACCAAAAAAATAGGCACGCATATCAACAGCATCCTTGAAGATTGGATTCGCAAGCACCCTGAACAATGGCTGTGGCCGCATCGCCGCTGGCCCGCCAGTAAAGGCGAAACCTATACCCCGCCGAAAGATGATTAAAACAAATCGGCTTGGCCATCATCGGATGGCGATGACGCTGGCGAGGATGAAGATGGTTGCGGGGGTTTTCGAGACCGTGGCTTGCTTGGCGGCAAATCCCCCGCGCTTCCCAAGATCGCTTGCCGCGCCCCTTCCGCAAGATTAAGCCGAACCTCATCGCCATCGGCGTATTGATCTGGACGCCGCATCACCTGACCATCGGGGCCGGTGACCAATGCAAAGCCGCGTTCCAATATCCGTTGAAACGACCCTGCTTCCAACAAGCGGCTGGCTTGATCAATGCGGGTTTTGCTTTGGGTCATCAGATGATCCATTCGATCTTGCAAGCGCCGGTTTAAGAGATCAAGACTGGCTTTTGAACGCGTCAAATGCTCCCCCGGTGCAATGATGCGATCTGCGGTCTGGGTGAGGTGTTTCTGGGCATGGGTCAAACGCCGCGTCAAGGCATCGGTCTGACGAGCCTCAAGGGCTTGGACAGCGGATTCCGCACGCCGCAATTGTTCGGCGGGCAAAGGCAGACGATCGCCGATTTTACGCAGGCGGTCGGTCATTCGGTTGACCCGCGCTTCAACCTGCTGATCCAGCCCCGCAAAGGTCAAATCAAGGCGTTGGGTTTTTGAAGACAACAGCATCTCAGGATCGCCCAACGCGCGCACCATCGAGCGTAATATCTGTCCTGATCGCTCAAAATGCTGGCCTAAATTGCGCGAAAGCCGCGCGTCCAATTCCGTTATTCTCGCCGCGAGTTCGGATTGCACCGGCACCGCCAATTCCGCCGCCGCGGTTGGGGTTGGCGCGCGCCGATCCGCCGCAAGATCAATCAACGTATGATCGGTTTCATGCCCCACGGCTGAGATCAACGGCAAGCGGCAAGCGGCGGCGGCACGCACCACCTCTTCTTCGTTAAACGCCATTAAATCTTCCAGCGACCCACCGCCACGGGCGACAATCACCAAATCAGGGGTGGGCACATGGGGCGACGGCTGATCCACCAACGCATCAAAACCGTGAATGGCGGCGGCAATTTGATCCGCCGCGCCATCGCCTTGAACCAATACCGGCCAAAGCAATACCGTCACAGGAAACCGTTCCGACAGCCGATGCAGAATATCGCGAATCACCGCGCCCGTGGGGCTGGTCACCACGCCGATGACTTGCGGCATGCTGGGCAAAGGTTGTTTGCGGTCAGCATCAAAAAGCCCTTCAGCGCTTAGTCTTTTCTTGCGCTCTTCGAGTTGCTTGAGCAACGCCCCTTCACCCGCCAGTTCGATATCCTTGATGACAATCTGATATTTCGAACGCCCGGGATAGGTGGTGAGTTTGCCGGTGGCGATCACATCCAGCCCTTCTTCAGGGGCGACAGACAATTGGCCAGCCACGGTTTTCCAACACACCGCGTCAAGCGTGTCGTTTTCATCTTTCAAGGTGAAATAAATATGGCCGGACGCCGCCCGCGTCGGGCGCGAAATTTCGGCGCGCACCCGCACTTGGTCATAAACGCTTTCCACTGTCTTTTTCAGCGAGGACGATAACTCGCTTAACGTAAGAACGGCGTTATTCGAAACTGGTGGTGGTGAAATCTCATCGTGCATGGTATCAGAATAAGCATCTTATGGCGTAAGATCAATCAACCCCGCCATAGCAGACCTGAGGTAATGTTATGAATGTTCTTCTCCTTGGCAGTGGCGGTCGCGAACATGCCCTTGCTGACCAGATTGACCGCTCACCATTATTGACCAAACTCTATGCCGCGCCAGGCAATCCGGGCATCGCCAACCTTGCGGAATGCGTGGCCTTGGATGTCAGCGATCATGCCGCGGTGATCCGATTTGCCCAGGAACACAAGATTGATCTTGTGGTGATCGGGCCTGAAGCGCCATTGGTGGCAGGCCTCGCCGATGATCTTGACGCCGCGGGCATTCCAGCCTTTGGCCCTTCCGCCGCCGCCGCCCAATTAGAAGGCTCTAAAGATTTCGCCCGCGCCTTTTGCCAGCGCCATCATATCCCGCAACCGAATTACGCGTCTTTTGATCAACCGGACACAGCGCTATCGCATCTCAACACGCATTATCCTGATGGCTATGTGGTGATCAAAGCCGATGGGCTGGCGGCAGGCAAAGGCGTTGTGGTCGCCGATACTTTGGACGAAGCCACCGCCGCCATCACCATGATGCTCGAGGATAATCGTTTCGGCGATGCTGGAGCACGGGTTGTGATTGAAGAGCGCATCAGTGGCACCGAAGCCTCTCTTTTTGCCATGGTTGATGGTCGAGATGCCATCATGATTGGCTCAGCGCAAGATCACAAACGTGCCTTTGATGGTGATCAAGGGCCGAATACCGGCGGCATGGGCGCGGTATCGCCAGCCCCGGCTTTAAGTGATGATCTTTGCCAGCAGGCTTGGGATGAAATTGTGTTGCCGGTGGTTAAAGGCATGGCGGATGAAGGCATGCCCTATCGCGGATTTCTCTATGCTGGATTGATGCTCACCGCCACCGGCCCAGAAGTGATTGAATTCAACTGCCGCTTTGGTGATCCTGAAGCCCAGACCATCCTGCCGCGATTAAAGTCAGACTTGCTTTCGGCAATGCTCACCGCAACCCAAGGCGGCCTCGCCCATACTGATTTGCGTTTCCATGATGGCGCGGCGGTAACCGTGGTGATGGTCAATGATGGCTACCCGGGCGATTACACCAAAGGCGACGTGATCCAAGGCCTTGACGCCGAACACCCGAACACCATGACTTTTCATGCTGGCACCAGCCTTAAAGATGGACGCGTCACGGCCACTGGCGGGCGTGTCTTGGCCATCACCGGCATGGGGGCAGATCAACCCACGGCTCGCCAAGCCGCCTATGATCGCGTAGGGCAAATCACTTGGCCCAATGCCTTCTGGCGGCGTGATATCGCAAAATCTTAATCGCAGGCCGTGATCAGCGTTTGGTTTTGAAAAAATTGGTTAGCAATTTTGACGCGGCTTCGGCCTTCAGGCCAGAATAGATTTCCGGCTTATGGTGGCAGGTGGCGTGGCTAAACACCCGAGGGCCATGGCTAACGCCGCCAGATTTCGGATCATCCGCGCCATAATATAGCCGCCGCAACCGGGCATGGGCAATCGCGCCGGCACACATCGGGCAAGGCTCTAGCGTCACCCATAAATCACAATCGGTTAAGCGCGACTGGCCGCGCTTGGCAGAAGCTTCTCGGATGGCCAAGAGTTCGGCATGAGCCGTGGCATCACCATCTCGTTCAACGCGATTGGCGGCGGCGGCAACGACCATGCCATTAGCATCCGTGATGATCGCCGCCACTGGCACTTCACCTTCAGCCATCGCCGCTTCAGCCAAGGCCAGCGCGTCATCCATTTTAGAAATTAGAAAAGCATCATTATCCATGGCAATCACCATCGCATAATTTTTACAATTCGGCTATGCTGGCGCAACATC
Source organism: uncultured Hyphomicrobiales bacterium (assembly GCA_964399415.1). Lineage (GTDB taxonomy): Bacteria > Pseudomonadota > Alphaproteobacteria > Puniceispirillales > UBA1172 > JAGWAQ01. The sequence continues at coordinate 899 of CAYNQW010000014.1, read as the reverse complement.
AAGGATAGGCCATGACTCAACACCCATCATCAGCTGCCAAAAAACAGGCGAATAAAACACGCCATCAATCTCGATCCAAGGAAAACGTGGCGGCGAAATCAGCCCGCCAAGATACATTGGCGCGACTTTTTGAAGACAACAACGCGCCCGAACGCATTGCCAAGAAGATTGCCCATGCTGGATTTTGCTCCCGCCGTGATGCGGAACGTTGGATCGAAGCCGGGCGCGTTACAGTCAATGGCAAGGTGCAATTATCCCCAGCCTATAACGCCACGGCGCAGGACATCATCACCGTGGATGGCAAACCCTTGATCGGCGCAGAAGCACCACGGCTGTGGCGATATTATAAACCGCGCGGCTTGGTGGTCAGCCACCGGGATGAAAAAGACCGCGACACGGTGTTTGACAGCCTGCCTGATGATTTGCCGCGGGTGATCAGCATTGGCCGCCTTGATCTTGATAGCGAAGGGTTATTATTGCTCACCAATTCTGGTGATCTGGCGCGGTATCTTGAATTGCCCGATACCGGCTGGACGCGCAAATATCGCGTGCGGGTGCGAGGGCGCGTGGACGCGGAAAAACTCACAGCGCTCAGCAAAGGCATCACCATTGATGGCATTCATTATCGCGGCGTGGAAGCGTCTATCGACCGGCAAATGGACAGCAACGCTTGGCTCACCATTGTCCTGAAAGAAGGCAAAAACCGCGAAATTCGGCGCATCATGGAACATCTGGGCTATCCCGTGAGCCGTTTGATTCGCATCAGTTTTGGCCCCTTCAAACTCAATCAAATGCAAGAAAGTGACGTCGAAGAAGTCAAAACCAACATCTTAAGGGATCAGTTGGGTTTGCCGCGCATCGCTCTGCGCCCCGAACAGGCGACCCAATCTGGGGCAAAA
>CAYNQW010000013.1:0-23754 GCA_964399415.1 uncultured Hyphomicrobiales bacterium | reverse complement strand
ATGTTGATTCCTCCCCCAAAGAACCATACAAACGAACACTGCACTTGCAGATATTCACATATTCATACACAACTGATAATAATTCAAGTCAAAATGAGGCAAAATTGTGATTGTACCCTTTCTGAAGAACCTACAAAAACGGATGGGTTTTGCGCCTTTGCCTCCAATTTTGACGGTGAATCAATACATTGATTTTGCGGATAAGCAGGCGGCTTTCGTCTCTCAGGTCAGCCTTTACACTTATATTAAAACCCGTGCTGGCACCCAATGGCCAAAACTTTTTGAAGATGAAACGTATTTGGTGTCGATGAAAATTGCCCGCTGGCATATTTTTGGCGCGGCGGTCGCGGATTTGGCGCTTTATGCTGGGGCGATGATGGTGGCGCGAGGCGCCGCAACGGCTGATCAAGCCAAAGCCTTTAGCCGTCATGTTATCTCGTCTATTCTGACAAATTATGATCAAGATGATCTGCCCAACAAAGATTTTGACGCCATGATCACCGCAGGGTTAAGCCGCTGTGATCAAGCGGATTGGGCTTTTTTGGCCGATGGCCCGAACGCCTTTCAACCAAGCGCAGATGCTTTGATCCGTTGGACGCCGATCGCCGATGAACTCAAAGACCTCGATGAAAGTATTGTCCGCAATTCAATTCATATGCGCTGGATTAATGTTCGGCGCGAGATCAAAGACACATTAGACGCCGTTGCCATGGTGTCTTCCATCAAAGAACAAGGCCTATAACGCCGCCCAGACCAGCGTTTAGGGTTTCATTGCCCATCACAGAAGTGTTATGGTCGTCGCTGAATATACCCTTATGCGGCGTTTCAATCTTAAAGGAAAATCACCATGTCGAAGCACCAATATGTCTATACCATGAGCCGCCTCAGCAAAACTTGGCCGGGGGGCAAAGAGGTGTTGCGCGATATCTCGCTGTCTTTTCTGCCGGGCGCAAAAATTGGCGTGCTTGGGATTAATGGCGCGGGGAAATCGACCTTGCTGAAAATCATGGCAGGGGTTGAAACCGAATTCCAAGGCGAAGCATGGGCTGCGGATGGCATAAAAATTGGCTATTTGCCGCAGGAACCATCGCTTGATCCGTCATTGACCGTGCTTGAAAATGTCATGCTTGGGATGGGTGAAGCCAAGCAATTTGTTGATCGCTTCAATGAAATTAGCGCGAAATTTGGCGAAGAAATGACCGATGATGAAATGAACGCGCTGATTATGGAACAAGCGGAATTGCAGGAAAAAATTGATGCCGCGGATGCGTGGGATCTCGAACGCAAAGCGTCAATCGCCATGGATGCGCTCCGCCTACCCCCTTCAGATTGGGGGGTGACAAACCTGTCCGGTGGGGAAACGCGGCGGGTTGCTTTATGCCAATTGTTGCTGAGCGCGCCAGACATCTTGTTGCTCGATGAGCCGACCAACCATCTTGATGCTGAATCCGTGGCGTGGCTACAGCGGTTTTTGCATGATTTCCCGGGGACGGTGGTGACCATCACCCACGACCGTTATTTCCTTGATGAAGTGGCGGGATGGATTTTGGAACTCGACCGGGGTCATGGCATCCCATATCAAGGCAACTATTCAGGTTGGCTGGAACAAAAACAAAAACGCCTTGAACAAGAAGGCCGTACCGAAGAAGCGCGTATGCGGGTTCTGGCCAGAGAATTGGAATGGGTTCGATCCGCGCCGAAAGCACGTCAGGCGAAATCAAAAGCGCGTCTTACCGCCTATGAAGATTTGCTCAATCAACAGCAAGAAGCGCATAGCGAAACCGCCCGCATCCGCATCCCACCGGGGCCACGCTTGGGCAATGTTGTGATCGAAGCTGAAGGGCTGAAGAAAGGTTTTGAAGGCAAGCAGCTTATCGATGGCGTAGATTTCCGTCTGCCGCCTGGCGGGATCGTTGGGGTTGTGGGGCCGAATGGCGCGGGCAAAACCACGCTCTTCCGGATGTTGACTGGGCAAGACACACCCGATGAAGGCACGCTTCGCGTCGGTGAGACTGTCCAAATGGCTTATGTTGATCAATCGCGTGATGCGCTGGATAATTCCAAAAATGTTTGGGAAGTTATTTCCGGCGGACATGATGAAATTGAATTGGGAAAACGTGTTGTGCCGTCTCGCGCTTATGTTGGTCAATTTAACTTCAAAGGCAGCGATCAGCAAAAGAAAGTCGGGCAATTGTCTGGGGGTGAGCGCAATCGCGTCCATCTTGCACGAATGCTGAAATCAGGCTGCAACTTGTTGTTGCTCGATGAGCCGACCAATGACCTTGATGTGGATACCCTTAGAGCATTGGAAGAAGCGTTGCTGGAATTTGGTGGGTGTGCCGTGGTCATCACCCACGATCGCTGGTTCTTGGATCGGATTGCCACGCATATCCTTGCCTTTGAAGGCGATAGCCATGTCGAGTGGTTTGAAGGCAATTGGCAGGCTTATGAAGAAGACCGCCGCCGTCGTCTTGGCGCCGCCGCGGATCAGCCCACGCGCATCAAATACAAGCCGATCAGCCGTTAATTCTTTTCAGACGTTTTGGTGATATCTTCGGCTTGCTGAACAAGCGCGTCAATCAACGCTTGGAACGATCCGCCATTTTGTTGAATGATGGCGGTATGTTCTTGCTGGCGGGTGATCAGCATTGAGATGTTTTCGACTTCAATATCGATAATCTTAACCGGCTGACCCGCCTTAGTGCTGACGCGCCATGCAATTGTGGCATCAGCAAATTCACCGGTTTTGTCGTGAATAATGCCGCTAGCCACCACCAATTTATCCCCTTTTGGGGTGGCTTGTTTTGGAAAATATTCGAGTGTCGCCAAGGATTTGAATTGAGATTTAGCCAAATTCAGCATCACGTCTCGGAAGGCTTTTTTATAGGCTTCTCGCTCGCTGTCACTGGCGCTGCGCCACGCTTGGCCTGCGGAAAAGCGTGCCACGAGATCATAGTCAAAGTAATGATCAATAATGTAGTTGGTTTGCGTCAGCACCTCTTCTTCAGACGGGTTGTTGCTGATCACCATCTGAATATGGCTGATGAGACGATCAATTAACGCCGCGCTTTCTTCAATACGATCATTTGCTTGAGCTGGTGACACAAGCAACACAAAGAGGGCGAGTTGCATCAGGCTGTTTCTTAGGCGCTGGCCGATGAAAATTGTTTTGCTAAGGGGAGAAAAGACTGTCGAGGCCATGGCTTTAATTTCCCTGATTTAGAAAACTGTCAAAGGCGTCATCGGCGGCGGTGGAGACGTTTGGATCACCATCAATGATTTGACCTTCGCGATACTGAAAATAGAGCGAACGCGTGCGGGCATAAGGGTCGGTTGCGTTGTATTTTATATCGTTGATTTGATCGAATTGATTGCCGCGGAACGTCACGACACTAACCGGCGTCGAGGTCACGCGGATCACATCCACGCCGCCGACACCGCTATAACCCAGGGGGTTGGTGATGGCATCGACCAGAAAACCTGTATGGCTTCGCGCGGTGCCAGGGCCCAGTAAAGGCATGACCATGTAAGAGCCTTGTGGCAACGACCAAGCCGACAGGGTTTGCCCAAAATCTTCTCGCGCGGGATCATCAGCGTCATCGGTTAAATCCGCTAACCCAAGGGTCAATCCATTGATCAGAAAATCCACCGTTGCCAAGGCGGCGTTTTCCAGTTTCCCTTGCAACAGCGAATTGACCGCGGTGGATGGATGCGATGTCCATTGCGCGTGATTGGTGAGGGCAGTCTGCACCGATTCCGGCAACTCGCGGTATCCTTTGGCGACAGGTTCAATGACGGCATCATCAACCACCATGTTGAACGCAAAAACCTGACGGTTGCTGTTTTCAAAGGGGTCGCGCGCGTCGGAGCGCTGTTCAGCAGGAAGACTGGAACACCCTGAAACCAATAACGCCGATGCGATGGTCAAAATAGACAGTCGAATTATCACAATAAGCCTCATGCTTTGTTCTTCAAAACTAGGCAAAGCATGGGGTAAAATCAATATCAAACCGCATACATTTTTATTCAGGATTGCTTGGTTGCCGAAAAGACATCTCGAGATGGATATTTTCGCGTAAAACACTACCCCTCAAGGGGGCATCATGCTACATCTTGGGCATGGATTATCATGCCTCTTCAGTTCAAGCGGACACGTCGCCCATAGCCTCGATAGATGCTAACGCCCCATGGCTTTCCGGCCTCAATGACGCGCAGTTAAGCGCGGTTCAACATCTGAATGGCCCTTTGCTGGTGTTGTCGGGGGCAGGAACAGGCAAAACCCGGGTATTGACGTCACGGCTGGCGCATCTGTTGGCCACAGGCACAGCTAAGCCTTGGAATATCCTAGCGGTGACCTTCACCAACAAAGCGGCGCGAGAGATGAAAGATCGTGTTGCCGCCATGATAGGCCCTGCGGTGGAGCAAGTCTGGTTCGGCACATTTCACGCCTTGGCGGCAAAGATTCTGCGGCGTCACGCGGAATTGGTCGGACTAAAGCCAAATTTCACGATTCTCGATACCGATGACCAATTGCGGTTGCTCAAGCAATTGATGGAGGCAAGCGGGCTTGATCCCAAGCGGTTTCCGCCACGGATGATGCTGGCCACCATCAGCCGATGGAAAGATAAAGGCTTAACGCCGGATCGTGTCAGTCCTATTGAACAATCGGAATTGGCGGAAGGCTCTGGCGCTGACCTCTATCATCAATATCAAGACCGATTGAAGGCGTTAAACGCCTGTGATTTTGGTGATTTGCTCTTGCATAACCTGACAATTTTCAACGCTTATCCCGATGTCTTGACTCAATATCATGATCGCATCACGCACCTGATGGTGGACGAATACCAAGACACCAACACCGCGCAATATTTATGGATCAGGCTTTTGGCGCAAAAGCATCAGAATATTTGCTGTGTTGGTGATGATGATCAGTCGATCTATGGTTGGCGCGGGGCTGAAATTGCCAATATGTTGAAATTTGAAGAGGTTTATCCCAATGCTTCGGTGATCCGGCTTGAGCAGAATTATCGCTCCACGGGGCATATCCTTGAAGCCGCGTCATCATTGATTGCACGCAACGAAAGTCGTTTGGGAAAAACCCTTTATACCAGCATTGAAAAAGGCGAAAAACTCACCGTTTCAGGGTTTTGGGATGGCGGCAGTGAAGCGCGTGATACCGCCGATAAAATTGAGAGCATGGTTCGTCATCAAGAGGCGGAATATAGCGATATTGCGGTGTTGGTTCGCGCTGGCTATCAAACGCGGGAATTTGAAGAACGCTTTATCCAAATTGGTTTGCCTTATCGAGTGGTGGGCGCCAAATTCTATGAGCGGCAGGAAATTCGAGATGCCATCGCTTATTTGCGGGTGATCGCTCAACCCGCCGATGATTTAGCCCTAGAGCGCATCATCAATACGCCGCGGCGCGGAATTGGCGCCGCCACCATCCAAACCATTCACCAATTGGCGCGCGCGCGTGATTTGCCCATGTTGGCCGCCGCAGAAGTGCTGATCACCACCGATGAGTTGAAAGCCGCCGCCCGCAAGAAACTGACCGAATTGATCAATATGTTCATCCAATGGCGGCAAGCCGCTGAAAGCCTCAGCCATACGGATCTGGCCATGAAAGTCTTAGATGAAAGCGGTTACACCGAAATGTGGATGGCGCAAAAAACGCCAGAAGCCGAAGGTCGCCTCGAAAACCTCAAAGAATTGGTCTCCGCCATGGAAGGTTTTGAAAACCTTGAAGGCTTCCTTGAACATATTTCCCTTGTCATGGATGGCGATAATAAAACCAATGAAGGCGAAGTGACTTTAATGACGCTTCACGCGGCAAAAGGTTTGGAATTTGACGTGGTTTTCTTGCCCGGCTGGGAAGATGGCATTTTTCCGTCACAGCGAACCCTTGATGAAAAGGGCAGCGCTGGCCTGGAAGAAGAACGGCGTCTGGCTTATGTTGGGATCACCCGGGCGAAGCGAAAACTTTACTTATCTTATGCGTCTTCGCGGCGTGTCCATGGGCTTTGGCAAAGCGCGGTTCCTTCTCGTTTTCTCCTCGAATTGCCAAAAGAAAATATTGAAGAAGACCTCGAACAGGGGATGATCAACGCGACAAACGCGCGACCGTCCACCGATTTTGCTCTTCTGCAACCCACGGCGGCGTCTGGCTATGGCCCTGGCTGGCGGCGTCTAAAAGAACGACAGCAATCAGGCTATGAGCCGGCTCGCGCTCCTGCTGAAGGGCAATCGGGCTTGTCGGGAATTTCTGCATTTGACATTGGCGACCGTGTGTTTCACCAGAAATTTGGCAATGGCAATATCCGTTCGGTTGAAGGCGATAAACTGAACATTGCTTTTGATAAGGCGGGGATAAAAAAAGTCGTGGCAAGTTTTGTCGAATTGGTCAGGAAGGGCGAGTGATGGAACTCTGGCAAATTAGTTTCACCTTGTCGGAATCCCCTGAGGTTTATGCCGATATGGTGGCGGCGGCCACCGATTCTGAAACCATTTCCATTCATCAAGATGATCTCGATCAGCCTTGGCAAGTGGCGGTCATCACCACCGAAGAGCCTGACGCGAAGCGCGTCACCCACGCCCTAGCCACCGCCGCGACCATCACAGGCCATCCAGCCCCAAGCATGACGATTGAGCGTCTGCCCTCCAAGGACTGGTTGAGTGAGAATAGAAAATCCTTCCCGCCTTTGGACATTGCGTCTTTTTGGATTTATGGCAGTCACATAACCGAACCTGTGCCTGAAGGAAAAATTGGCCTTAAAATTAACGCTGGTCAGGCTTTTGGTTCTGGCACCCATGCCACAACATTTGGATGCGTCACCATGCTTGAAAAACATGGCTCCACCAAAGATCAGGCGATGATTGCTGATATTGGTTGCGGCAGCGGTATTCTGGCCATGGCGGCGGCAAAACTCTTCCCTAAAAGCCGGGTTATCGCTGTGGATAATGATATATTGGCGGTGGAAACCAGCGCGGAAAATTGCCGTCATAATGATGTTGATGGGCAGGTGGCTTGCGGATTATCAGAAGGCTATGACGCCCCTTTGGTTCAAGAACACGCGCCCTATGATATGATTTTGGCGAATATTCTTCCGCAACCGCTGATCGCGATGGCCGATGACGCTGTTGCCGCTTTGAGCGATGATGGGGTGTTGATCCTATCTGGATTGATGGAACAACACCGTGATGAAGTGCTGGCCGAGCATGAAGCACGTGGCCTTTCGCTGAAAGATCATATGACGCATAATGGTTGGGTGACTTTGGTGATGGCCAAATAGAAACCCAAATTGAAATGGAAAGGGCAAGACCATGGGTGATGATCGCCTCAACGCGTTAAGACAACGAATGGCTGATCATGGCGTTGACGTTTATTTGATCCCCCGCGGTGATGCTTTTTCTGGCGAAGAAGTGCCAGCAGGCGATGAACGCCTTCGGTTTATCTGTGGATTTTCAGGCTCAGCCGGCCTTGCGGTTGTCACGCAAGATCAAGCCGCCTTGTTTAGCGATGGCCGCTATACCCTGCAAATGAAGGCGGAAACCAGCCCAGCCTGGCAATGCTTTGTTCAACCTGAAGCCAATGTCATTGACTGGATCAAATCTGAAATCGGGCAAGGCGTGATTGGTTTTGATCCATGGTTGATGACCGTTAGTGCCGAAAAGAATTACCAATCTAAATTTGCTGGCTCGCGCCTTTCGCTCAAACCGATTGAAGAGAACTTGATTGATTTAATCTGGCCGGATCAACCGCCAGCCCCTCAATCCAAGGCTTGGGATTATCCGGTGCTTTATGCCGGGTTAAGCCGAAGCGATAAGATAAAGGCGGTGTTGGATGATTTGGCAGAAGCGTCGACGCCCACGCCTACGCCCATGCAAGATTTGATGATCACGGCTCCCGATCAATTGGCATGGCTTGCGAATATTCGCGGCACGGATTTGCCGCATACGCCGGTGATTTTGGCCTTTGCGATGCTTGATGCCAGTGGCACGATCACTATTTTTGCAGATGAAACGCAATTTGATGAATGCGATCAGTCGCATTTGCTCTTCAAGCCTCGCGCCGCTATTTTGGATCACCTCAGCGCTTTGCCTGCGGATAAAGTGGTATATGACCCCGCCACCTGTCCTTTTGCCATGGCTCGATTGTTCAAGGGGAAAGCCGCCACGGCTGAAAGCCCCATCACCATGATGAAAGCCTGTAAGACATCGGCTGAACAAGACGCTATCCGAAACGCCCATAGGCGGGATGCGGCGGCGATGGTTCGATTTTTAGCGTGGTTTGATGCCCATGCCGATAGCGGCATAAGGGAAGTGGATATTGCGGAAAAACTGATCCACTACCGAGGCCAAATCGACGGCTTCATCAGCCCTAGTTTTTCAACGATTTGTGGCAGTGGGCCAAATGGCGCGATTGTTCATTACCGGGCTAAACCAGGGAAAGATTCGCCGATTATCGCCGATACGCTTTGCTTAATTGATAGCGGCGGCCAATATCAAGACGCCACCACGGACATCACCCGAACCATCGCGGTTGGGACGCCTTCGGCGGCAATGAAGCGGCATTTCACCATCGTGCTCAAAGGTCATATCGCGCTCGATCAAGCGGTTTTCCCAAAACAGACGTCAGGGGTTCAACTCGATGCCATCACCCGCGCCCCGCTCTGGGCAGAAGGCATGGACTATGCCCATGGCACAGGTCATGGGGTGGGATGCGGGCTTAATGTTCATGAAGGGCCAACTAACATCTCCAAGCGCGGGACGCGAGCGGTCGAACCGGGGATGCTTCTTTCCAACGAGCCGGGTTATTATATTGAAGGTCAATATGGCATCCGCATTGAAAACTTGATCTTGGCCACCGAAGATACGCGCGACGGGTTTTTGCGATTTGAGGCGGTTACTTTAGTGCCAATGGACAAACGCTTGATGGATTTGGACGTGCTGACAGATGGTGAGCGCGATTGGATCAACGCTTATCATCAACGGGTTTATGAGGCGGTGGCTCCGCAAATTGCTGGCGAAGAAGAGGTTCTTGCTTGGCTGAAAAACGCCACATCGCCATTAGGCGGCGCATAAGCCGCTCGCGTTAGCCGCCGATCATCGCCAACCAATCGTCTTCGCTTAGGATGGTCACGCCGAGTTCTTCGGCTTTGCGGGCTTTGCTGCCCGCATCCGCGCCCACCACCACCATATCGGTTTTGCTTGATACAGACCCAGCGACTTTAGCGCCAAGGCTTTCGGCTCTGGCTTTGGCTTCGGCTCGGCTCATCCGGGTCAGCGTTCCAGTGAAGACCACGGTTTTGCTAGAAACGGGGCTGTCATTGGCAACGGCTTGGGGAGGGATTGGGGTGATCTCTTTGAGCAAATCGGCAATCGCCTTTCGGTTGCTATCGGCGTTCAAGAAGGTCACCAGATCATTCGCCATGCTGGTGCCGATTTGATCAATTTCGGTCAATTCGGCCCAAGCGGGATGCTCTTGGTCAGAAGCGTTTTCCGCGGCGGTGAGCAAGGCTTCCATCGAGCCGTAATGCCGCGCCAATAATTTTGCGGTCGCTTGACCGATTTGCCGAATCCCAAGCCCATAAATCACACGATCAAGGTCAATGGATCGCCGCGCGTTAATGGCATTAATCAAGTTTTGCGCTGACACTTCGCCCCAACCTTCCCGCGCCATCAGCATATGTTTTTCTTTGCTCAAGCCAAAAACATCAGCAGGGGCATGGATGATGCCGTCGTTAAACAACTCTTGGACAAGGGTGCTGCCAAGGCCATCAATATCAAAAGCATCGCGGGACACGAAATGCTTTAATCGTTCAACCGCTTGGGCGGAGCAAGACAAAGCGCCGGTGCATCGACGCACGGCTTCACCTTCAGGCCGAATGGCCGGGCTGCCACAGATGGGGCAGGTTTCTGGAAAGTGAAAAGGCTTTGTGTTGTGGCGTTTGTCCATCACCACTTCCAACACTTGAGGGATCACGTCACCGGCGCGTTGAATGCGGACAAAATCGCCAATTTCAATGCCTTTTTCCAAAATATAATCTTCGTTATGGAGCGTCGCGTTGGATACCACCACGCCGCCGACGGTCACAGGTTGCAATCGCGCCACGGGGGTGAGGGCGCCGGTTCGACCCACTTGGATATCAATATCCAGCAATTGGGTTTCGGCTTTTTCGGCAGGGAATTTATGGGCGATGGCCCAACGCGGCGACCGGCTCACTTGCCCAAGGCGGCGTTGATAGTCATGGCGATCCACTTTATAAACAACGCCGTCAATATCGTAATCCAGCCCCGCACGGGCTTCGCCAATGGCTTGATATTGCGCGAGGGCAGATTGAATATCGTCAGCCGTGACGCTTAAAGGATTCACCACAAAACCCCATTGCTTCAGGCGATCAAGAAAACCGCTATGGGTTTCGGCCACGGGTTCAGAAATCTCACCCGCAGCATAGGCAAAAAACCGCAAGGCACGGCTGGCGGTAATATTTGAATCTTTTTGCCGCAATGACCCTGCGGCGGCGTTGCGGGGATTGGCAAAGGTCTTTCCCCCTGACGCCGCTTGGCTTTCATTAAGGGCAAGGAAATCTGCTTTTGACATGAAAATCTCACCGCGAATATCCATCCGAGCCGGGTAGGGCGCGGTCAAGGCTTTCGGCACATCATCAATCGTTTGAACATTGGCGGTCACCACTTCGCCTTCAGCGCCATCCCCGCGCGTGACGGCTTCGATGAAATGTCCGTCTTCGTAGATCAGGTTAATCGACAAGCCGTCAATTTTCGGTTCAACCGAATAGGCGAGGGGCGATTGAGGATCAAGGCTAAGGAAACGCCGCACGCGCGCGTCAAAATCACGGGCATCGGCTTCGTCAAAGGCGTTGCCAAGCGAAAGCATTGGGACATGATGGCGACGCTTTGCAAAGCCAGCCTTTGGCGCGGCTCCAACTTGTTTTGAGGGGCTGTTGGCTAGGATGAGATGAGGGAAGGTTTCTTCCAAAGCCGCGTTCCACCGCATCAAAGCATCAAATTCTGCATCGGAAATTTCGGGGTCATCATCGCCATGATAACGCTGATTATGATGGGCAATCTCATCGGCAAGTTTGGCCAATTCTGCCGCCGCTTCAAGATCGGTCAAGGTTTTAGGATCGCGGCTGGACATCCCTAAGCCTCAATCAAGCGTTTGGCGGCGGCGCGGGCTTCTGGTGTGATGGTCGCGCCAGAGAGCATCCGGCTGATTTCTTCCAACCGATCATCATCATCAAGCGGTCGAGCGGTGCTGTTCATGCCTTGCTCGCTTTGGCTTTTGGCAATTTTGAAATGCTGACGTCCACGCGCGGCCACTTGCGGCGAATGGGTGATCACTAGGCTCTGGGTGTCATGGCCAAGCCGGGCTAGGCGATCACCAACCGCCGCCGCGACAGCGCCGCCCACCCCGCTATCGACTTCATCAAAGATCAGCGTCATTGGCGCGGATGTATCCGCAAGAACGACTTTCAGCGCGAGAAGAAATCGCGCCAATTCCCCCCCTGAAGCGATGCGATCAATGGGGCCGGTTTTCATGCCAGGATTGGTGTTGGCTTCAAAGCGAACTTGATCAAGGCCATGCCCACCCCATTTGTCGTCATCAAGGCGGGTGATTTGGGTGATAAATTGCGCTTGCTCAAGCTTGAGGGGCGGCAATTCTGCCATGACCTTTTCATCAAGCCTCTTGGCCGCGTTTTGGCGTTTTTCGGACAAGGTTTCGGCTTTGATGCGGTAATCCTTAGCGGCGTTATTTTCAGCGGCGGTTAGGCTTGCGATGCCGCCAGATTGATCATCAAGGCTCGCCAACGCTGCGGTCAGCCGTTGATGCAAAGCCGGCAAGCCATCAACATCAATCTGATGCTTGCGGGCTTGGCTGCGCAAGGCGTGCAGGCGATCTTCAACTTCCACCAATCGCCGAGGATCTCCTTCCAATTGATCAAAAGTATTGGTGATAATATGGCGTGTTTCGTCCAATTCCGCATCAATGCGAGCCAGCGCCTCACTGAGGGGGGTGAGGGTCGCTGTTGCAAGATCAAGGTTGCGGTCAACCAATTTGCTTGTTTTTGCGATGATTTCCGAAGCGCCATCTTCGGTGGTGATGGCTTGCTCAACCTGATGAAGCAGGTCAGCAATCTTACCAAGATTTGCGAGCATCTGCCGTTCTTCGGCAAGGCGATCTTCTTCGCCCATTTCAGGGGCGAGATCATCCAATTGCGTTACCGCATCACGAAGCCATTCTTCATCGGCGCGTGCCTGCGCCAGATCATCAATGGCTTTTTGCAGTTTTGATTGGCAATCCCGCCAATGGTGAAAGGCTTTGGCGACATCCTCTGCCATGGTTTCTGCCCCGGCGAAGCGATCGAGCAAATGCCGATGCGTTTGCACATCCAACAGACCCCGGCCTTCAAATTGCCCTTGGATTTCCACCAAGCCGTCGCCGACCTGCCGCAATAATCCAATGGAAACGGGGGTGTCGTTGATCATGGCTTGCGATTTGCCGTCGCGCAAAAGCCGCCGCAAGATCAATTCCCCTTCGCAGGCGATGCCGGATGCGTCCAGCACCGTCATCACCGGATGGTCAGCGTCAAGAGTGAAGACGGCGGTCACATCAGCGCGATCGCCACTCGCCCCAATCAGGCCAAAATCAGCGCGACTTCCAAGGGCTAAACCAAGAGCATCAAGTAAAATGGATTTGCCCGCGCCGGTTTCACCCGTCAAGACCGTCAGGCCATCCGAAAAGTCGAGGTCAAGATGACGGATCAGAACAACATTGCGGACAGAAAGACGCGTCAACATCGCTTAGAACAACCCTAGGACACCATCAATAGTTCGTTCATAGAGGCTGGGGTCATGGTTGGTTTCAGGATCACCAATCAATTGAACCATGCGGGTGGTCCAAATGGATTTTGGGTAATTATACTGCAAAACCGCACCGCTCCGTTCCGCCTCGATATCAAGGCCAAGCGCAAGATACGCTTCAACCATGCGATACAGCGCTTCGGGCGTCTGGTTTGAAGTATCATAATCGCGAATGACCACAGCAAAGCGGCGCAACGCGGCGTCATAATGGCCTTGCGATAAATAGAACCGCCCCACCGCCATTTGCTTGCCAGCAAGGTGACTCCGCGTCAGGTCAAGTTTCAGCGTAGCGTCACGAGCATATTCGCTTTGGGGAAAACGATTGAGCAAGGCTTCAAAAGCATCCATGGCCAAGACGGTTTTGCCCGCGTCGCGTTCAACATCAACGATTTGTTCATAATAGGACATGGCTTTGAGGTAATAGGCGTAGTCAATATCTTCATGCGCCGGGTTCAGTTCAACAAACCGGTCAAGGGCATTGACCGCCGCGTCATATGAATTGGATTCATAGAGCGACCAAGCGGACATCAACTGCGCTTTTGTTGCCCATTTGGAATAAGGATGCTGACGTTCGACCTCATCAAAAAGAGGGCTGGCTTTGGTGATATCTCCAGTGGTCGCTTCGTTATAAGCGATGGTGTAGAGGTCTTCGGCTGAGCGTTCCACTTGAACCAGCGTTTCGTCATTATTGGCGCAAGCCGCGGCAAGCATCATCACAAGGCCAACGCCAAGGGTTTTCCATCCCATCGACTTGGCTTTAGCGCAAGGGCTGATCAAGAGGGGCATAAAAAGAGTTCTCTTAAGCATGGTGATCTGCTTCCGATTAACGTTGGTAGATACCGCAAATGAAACCTGACGCAACAGGCATATCCAGTCTTGCTACCATACGATGAAGCCGAGGGTAGGGAAAGAATTAATCACGGAAAAGAGATATTTTTGGCGAAAACTTGGGGTGAGTTATGGTGCCGATTAAGAAGCGATTCGGCAAAAATTAAGCATAAGCGACAAGCGATTCTGCTTCATAAGCATCCTTGGTCAAATCATCATCAGCAAAGGCATCGGTGATAACCCAAGCGGTTTCATCGGCCAGCAAAGCTTCCACCAGCAAATGATTGATCGCGTGCCCCGGTTGAACCGCCGTGATATGACCGATAATCGGCAATCCCGCTAGCGACAAATCGCCAATGCAATCAAGGGTCTTATGGCGGACAAATTCATCGGTGAACCGCAAGCCTTGGTCGTTCATCAGCGCGCCATCATTCACCACGATGGCGTTGTCAAGCGAACCCCCAAGGGCGTAGCCAGCGGCACGCATTTTGGCAAGGTCGCCATAGAGGCAAAAGGTTCGTGCCGCCGCCAGTTCTTTTTCAAAACTGCCATCGGTATGGACATAAAAATACTGAGATTTCCCAATCAACGGATCGTTAAAATCAATTGAGATATCAATTTCCAGCGAAGAAGACGGGTTGATCTCCGCAAAAGATTGGCCTTTGCTGGTGCGGATGGATTTAAGCACTTTGATATATTGACGCGGCGCGTTCAGCGCTGAGATGCCTGCATCATTGATCATGGCGCAAAAGGGAGCCGAACTGCCATCCATAGCGGGCAATTCTGCGGCGTTGACATCAACATAAGCGTTATCAACCCCAAGGCCAGCAAAAGCAGCCATCAAATGTTCAATCGTGCCAATATCCACGCCATCATCATTCATGATGCGTGAATTCAGCATGGTATCGGCGATATTGTGGCTCAGCGCTTTGATTTCAGGGTCAACATTGCTGACATCAGTGCGGCGGAACACAATGCCGGTTCCCGCAGGGGCAGGGTGAAGGGTTAAATCAACCAAACGCGCGGAATGCAAACCAATCCCACTTCTGGACACAGAAGAAGCAAGTGTCGTTTGATAAGGTTGGTTGATAGACGTCATGGATTCAGGCGCGCTTCACTAAATAAATGGTTCTTATAGATGGTTCTTAAACAGATAAACTATTGGATTCAGTAGGATATCCACCCAGCAAATATAAGGTTTCTGCTGGGTGGATACAAATCACGATTCGTTACCAATTGTAGCAATCACGAAACAAACCGTTTTCGGGACAAGCCCGTTTGATCATGCCATTTCCCACAAGGTCGAGGTTAAGCCTTAATTGGCCTGACGACGCAAGAAGGCGGGGATGTCAAGGTCAGCATCACCGTTCTGGTCGTCAATGTTTAACTTCGGCTGTGGGGTAGGCTTTAACGCCGCCAAGCCAGAGGCGGGCGCATCTTCCGTGACCGTTTTCGAATCCACTTCCTCTGATGTGGCCGCAGGTTCAATATCCTTTTCGGCTTCGATAGGCGTGGATAGCGGGCTGGTCATGACGCTAACCTTATCTTCATGGGCAGGCTTGCTGACGTCTTCTGTTGGTTTAGAGACGGTTGCCATCGCCACAGGTGTGATCTTCGGGGCGTCTTGCTTGGTTTTTTCGGCATTGGCTTTCTTGCCGCCAAACATCCCTGTCAGATGACCAATCAGGCTGATGGGCTTTTGCTCTTCATCCGCAGCGCTCGCTTCAGGAATATCAGCGATTTGACGTAAGGTGAACGGCTCGGGAGCATCGATTTTTGGCGCTGAAGCTTCTGTTGGTTTTTCAACCTCTTCGGCTTTAGCCGCTTCTTCTTCAGCATCGGCGACCATATCAATCAGATCATGCTGATCATCATCGGCGTCTTGCCCCTCTGGGTTATCCAGATGTTCTGCCGTGATGCTGTCTTCTGATGCGCTTTCATCCGCCTGATCATTCGTCTCGGAATCCGCTTCATTGGTCAGGCTAAATGACGGCACGTCCAAGTCATCGCTGGCGGTTTCCATCACGGGGGAGGTGAACGCATGACGATCTTCAGCCGCAGAAGATTGCACGCTGGATGCCATTGCAGGTGCGGCGGGTTCAGCAAAGTTTTCTGAAGCCGAAGCCACCGCAGGTGGGGTGATGGGCTTGGCCATCGGCGCGGCCATCATAGGCTTCAAGGGAGGGCGTTGGCTATTGGCTTCAGCTTCCATGCCGGTGGCGACCACCGAAACCCGCATGATGCCTTCCATGCGATCATCAATGGCTGAGCCAAAGATAATGGTGGCGTCGTGATCGACTTCACGGCGGATATGATTGGCCGCTTCATCGACTTCAAACAAGGTCATGTCCGGACCACCGGTGATGTTGATCAGCACTGCTTGCGCGCCTTTCATGGTGGTGTCTTCCAGCAACGGATTATTGATGGCCGCTTCAGCCGCATTAGCCGCGCGGTTTTCACCGGAGGCTTCACCCGTGCCCATCATTGCCTTGCCCATTTCAGACATCACCGAACGGATATCCGCAAAATCAAGATTGATATTGCCAGGTTTGATCATCAGATCGGTCACGCCGCTTACGCCTTTGTGCAAGACGTCATCCGCCATGGCAAATGCATCGGCAAGCGTGGTGCGTTCATTGGCCAAACGGAACAAATTCTGGTTAGGAATGATGATCAGCGTATCGACATAGGCTTGCAATTCTTCGATGCCTTTATTGGCTTGGCGCATCCGCACCGCCCCTTCAAAATCGAAAGGCTTGGTGACGACGCCAACGGTAAGAATACCGCGTTCGCGTGCCGCTTTGGCAATCACTGGTGCAGCGCCAGTGCCGGTGCCGCCTCCCATGCCAGCGGTGATGAACACCATGTGGCTGTCGGTCAATTCCGCCAAGATGTCATCAAGGCTTTCTTGGGCAGCAATGCGACCAATTTCAGGCTCAGAGCCCGCCCCTAAGCCTTCTGTTTGTTGACGACCAAGTTGCAATTTCCGTGGCGCTAGCGATGCCGCAAGGGCTTGGCCATCAGTATTCGCAACCAAGAAGTCAACGCCTTCTAAATTGGCTGAAATCATATTATTGACGGCATTGCCGCCAGCCCCACCAACACCGACAACGGTGATTTTAGGGCGAAGTTCCTGTGTGGTTGTAGGAACAGAGATATTAAGAGTCATGGCATGATCTCCTTCTTTTTTGTGCCATCAGTTGACCCAGATGAGCCAAACTGATCAGAAATGGGCCAGATGTCACTCGGCCCGATGGTGTGTCCCAACCCCCTGTATTGACCTTGAGGGGTTGAAGAATAAGGGCGGTGCCCTTATGCGGTGATGGTGCTGTGTTGATGGCAGGTAACTTGATCATCACAGCTCCTAAATATGCGTTTGGAACCAATGGCTTAAACGGCTGAACACGCTTGATTTATCGGCGTGAACCTGCTCGCGCTGCGGTTCCAGTTCTTGTTCGACGGTGGCAAAGCGCAACAACCCGGCGGCGGCGCTAAACGCTGGACCGCGGGTGGCATCGGCGAGGCCAATGATGCCCAGAGGCTTGCCAAGGCGGACAGCGCGTCCAAACATGGTGGCGACATAATCGGTCATGCCCGGCACTTGACTAGCACCGCCGACGATGACCACACGCTGACCCGCGGCGTTTGAAAAATCATTACGCTCAAGACGTTTGATCAGCATTTCATAGATTTCTTCGACTCGGGGGCGGATGATCTCACCCAAAAGGCCAAGTTCAATTTGTTGCGGCGAGTCGTTCGGGTCTTCGCCAATCATCGGCAGGGTGATCAACTCATCGCTATCACCAATCGCCGAAAGAACAGAGCCATGCAGGTTTTTGATCCGTTCGGCTTCATCCAAAGGCGTTGATAAGCCGCGCGCAATATCGGCGGTTACATGATTGCCGCCAACGGTGATGCTGTCGATGTAAATCAGGTGACCTTCCATAAAGATGCCGATGCCGGTAACGCCAGCGCCCATATCAATCACAGTGACGCCGAGGTCTTTTTCATCTTCAACCAGCGATGACAGCCCCGAAACATAAGTGCTGGAAGCAAAACGTTCGACTTTGAGGTGATTGCGCTCAACCACGGTTTTCAGGTTGTTCAAGGTGGTTTCTGACGCGGTGATCACCGTCAAATCCACCGATAAACGGCGGCCATGCATGGTCAGCGGGTCTCGAATACCGCGCACGCTATCGACCGCATATTGGATCGGCAGGCGGTGAAGAACAACACGACCATCGGCTTCGGTTTCTTCCATATCCATGCGATGCAGGCGGTTGATGTCTCTGACCGAAACTTCCCCGCTAGCGATATCGGTTTCTTGCCGCCGCAATTGCGATTGCTGATGGCCGCCCGCAACGCTGACCATTAATCGATCAACCGTCACCCCTGCCATGTTTTCCGCCGCTTCGACAGTTTTGCCCACCGCGCTGGACAGCGCCTCAATATCCACCACTTCGCCGTTCCGCATCCCATGGGACGCGTGCTGGCCAATGCCTTTGACCACAGGGCCGGTGGTGCCATTGTGATCGGCGATCAAGCAGGCGATTTTCGAAGTGCCAATATCGAGCGCCGCGATCACGCCCGTGCGTTGACGGTGAGACGGTTTAGCAAGTGGCTTACGAATGCTCATGTGCGGCTTCCTTTATCGGTGTTGCCTCGGGTGGGGCGAATGACAAGTTTATTGGGGACGCGAAGGTCGATATTCATGACATCACGCTTGGTCAATTGATGCAGGCGATCCATTTCCGCCAATTTTGACCAAGCAAGGTCTGTGTTTAATTCTGGCAATTGGATGCGAATGTTATTGCGAAGATAAACATCCCAGCGGCGGTTTGATTGGTAAGTCAAAGACCAAACATCGTTATACAAAGCCGCTTCGGTTTTCAGCAGATCAAGAATCTTCTTGGCATTGGCAGGCGCATTAACGCCTTTGATGACCGGCAAATGGGTGAATTTTTCAGGCTTCACGCCAGCGATGATCGCGCCGTCTTGATCAATCACCTGATGCCCTTCATCGTCTTGATACAACGCCAAGGCTTGCCGCTCATCGAGGGTGACCACAAGCCGCGAAGGTAATACACGTTTTATCTCCACCCCGCGCACCCATCCCAATTCAAGCACCGCGTCATGCATATGCTTGAGGTCAAGACCAAGCATAGGGGCATACCAATCGGTATCGAGCGCGGTCATGATGGCTTCTTCGGTGGTGTTGACTCGGCCTTTGATGATGATTTTTTCCAGCCGCAATCCTGAATCCGCGCTGAAAGCCACCAATTGATGAGCAATGGCCTCACGCCACAAATAAGTGGTCATGCCGCCCATCATCACGCCGGCGGTGATGACCGAAAGCAAGGTGCGCCGCACCCGTGGCCGCTTAAAAAAGGGTAATTTTGCAGGTTGCGTGCTATCGGTGCTTCGGTAGAGGTTTAATCGCATTGAGCCGCCTCCAATAAAAGATCGACCAATTGATCCATGCTGGTGCCGCAATAAGCGGTTTGTTCCGGCACCAGTGACGTGCTGGTCATGCCGGGCTGGGTGTTGATTTCCAGCATGTAAATTTCATCGGTTTCAGGATTCCATCGGAAATCAGATCGGCTAACCCCTCGGCAATGCAAGACTTGATGCGCTGTTGCCGCCCACGCCATCACTTGATCGGCGATGTTTTGGGGCACATCTGCGGGCAATTGATGCTGTGATCCGCCGGCGGCGTATTTGGCCTCATAATCATAAAATTGGTTTTGCTGGGTGATCTCGGTGACGGTAAGCGCCTCGCCATTCAGAACAGCAACCGTCAATTCCCGCCCGGGGATCATTGGTTCGGCCATCAAGGATGGCGCCCCCGGCCATGTGCTATAGACCGGAATATTGCGGGTGTCTTCGATCAGCATTACGCCAATTGAACTGCCATCATTTCTAGGTTTAATGACCACCGGCGCGTCATAATCAATCTGAATCTGATCGCCGTCAAAGACCATGGGGAGGTCATCAGGGAATTGGATGCCATGTGGCCGCAGAACAGATTTGGTGGTGGGTTTATCCATGGCGATGGCGGAGGCCAGCACCCCGCTATGGGTATAGGGGATATTCAATAGGTTCAACAGCCCTTGGATATTGCCATCCTCGCCAATTTGGCCATGGAGCGCGTTAAACACCCGCTTGGGTTTCCGCTCAATCAAGGTGGCGGCGATATTGCGATCCACCTCAAGGCATTCCGCTTGCCAACCCATGCGGATAGCGCTTTCACAACAGGCTTTTCCAGACGAACGTGAGACATCCGCTTCGGCGTTCCATCCGCCCATCAAAATCAAGGTTAACCCTGAACGATCAGTCATGAGAACCTCCGGTGATGGGATGATCTTTGCCGATGCGGCGAATTTCCCAGCGCAGGTCAATGCCATCTTTGGCTTTAACCGCTGCCCGCACATTTTCACCAAGCGTTTCAAGATCACTGGCGCTGGCATTGCCTTTGTTGATCAGAAAATTGCAATGCTTATCTGACACCATGGCTTCACCTTGGCTTTTGCCACGGAACCCAGCCTGATCAATCAATTGCCACGCTTTATGGCCATCAGGATTCGCAAAGGTAGACCCGCCCGTACGCACGCCTCGAGGTTGAGCATCGGCGCGATTGCTGACGATCTCTTTCATCTTTGCCCTGATGTCAGCGCTCTCGCCGGGCTGTGCTTGCAGGGTGGCTTGGGTGAAAATCCAATCTAAGGGGGCATCGCTATGGCGATAAGCCATCCCCATGTCTTGAGGCGTAACACGGTGACGGTTCCCTTGGCGATCAATCGCTTCCGCAACGAGGACGATATCCTTGAACTCACGGCCATAGGCGCCGGCGTTCATCCGCAAACCGCCGCCAACCGTGCCGGGGATTCCAATCAAAAATTCAAGACCCGCAAGGCTTCGCTTGGCCGCCGCTCGCGCCACATCAGCATCATGAAGACCAGCACCAACAATTAAGGTATCGCCGTCTTGTTCAATGCTGTTCATATGGGTGGTCATGTTGATGACGACGCCTTCAATGCCGCCGTCTCGAACCAAGAGATTTGACCCCGCGCCGACCGGATAAACAGGAATAGCCGGATCGAGCTGAGCCAAGAACTGCGCCAGATCGTCTTGATCTTGAGGGCTAAACATAATATCAGCAGCCCCGCCAACCCCAAACCAAGTATGCTTGGCCATCGTGACATTCTCACGCATCTCGCCGCGGGTTTTGGGAAGTCTTGTCAAGAGGCTAGCCATGCTGACCTCCGTTTTGGCTATTGGTGTCTTCGCCGATGATGGCCGCCAATTGTTCGGGCAAAGCCGCCGCCCAATGGGTGCTGCTCCCCGCCCCAAGACAGATCACCACATCCCCAGGTTTGGCAATGGCATGAACTTGCTCAGCCAGTGTTTCCGGCGCATTTAAGGCGATCGGCGATGGATGACCATGGGCTTGCAATCCCGCCACCAAGGAATCGCGATCCGCTCCCGCGATAGGGTTTTCACCGGCGCTATAAACATCCGCCACCAAAACGTGGTCAGCATCATTGAAGCAACCACAGAAATCAGCAAAAAGATCATGCAAACGCGAATAACGATGCGGCTGCATCACGGCGATCACTTGATGGTCAGGTTTAAGCATCCGGGCGGCGTTGAGCGCGGCTTGAATTTCAACAGGGTGATGACCGTAATCATCAATCACCATGATCCCACCAGCCGACCCTTTGTAATCAAAGCGGCGACCGACGCCGCGGAACTTCGATAACCCTGATCGAATGTCATCAATCGTTACGCCCATTTCAAGCGCAACGCTAATCGCCGCCAAACAATTCAACACATTATGTTCCCCCAGCATGGGGAAGGTAATGGCTTTGAACAGGCTTTCAGCACTGCCGATGCCGTTGGTCATGCGATTGGAAAGCGAAAGATCAAACCGCATACCGTGTTCACCCGCCGTCAGATTAATGGCGCGGATATCAGCACTCGCCGACAGGCCATAGGTGATGATCCGGCGCTCTGAAATTTCGGGGATCATGCGTTGCACCACGGGGTGATCAATGCAAAGCGTTGCGAAACCATAAAAAGGAATGGAAGCGACAAAATTTCGGAAAGCGGTTTTCAGATTGTCGAAACTGCCATGGTGATCAAGATGCTCTGGATCAATATTCGTGACCACCGCCACGGTTGGGTTGAGGCGAGAAAAAGAACCGTCGCTTTCATCGGCTTCCACCACCATCCAATCGCTGTCACCAAGCCGCGCGTTGCTGCCCCATCCGGTGATGATGCCGCCATTGATCACCGTCGGGTCAATGCCGCCAGCGTCTAACAAGGTGGCGACCAGCGATGTGGTGGTGGTCTTGCCATGGGTGCCTGCAATAGCCACGGACCAGCGCAACCGCATCAATTCGCCCAGCATTTCAGCGCGGTGAACGATCGGTAAAAACCGCCGCCGGGCTTCCACCACTTCAGGGTTATCTTTTTTGATGGCGGTGGAAATCACCACAATGGCCACACCATCAATATTTTCCGCCGTTTGCCCGATGGAAATGGCAATCCCTTTATCGCGGAGGCGTTTGACATTGGCATTTTCCGCCACATCACTGCCCGCCACGTCATAGCCCATATCGTGGAGAATTTCGGCAATCCCGCTCATCCCAATCCCGCCAATGCCGGTGAAATGAATACGCCCGATGGAAAGCGGCAGTTGACTCATGACAATTCTCCTGCGGCTCGATTGGCTTCGACTTGCCCAGTGGCAAGCGCGATCACATGATCTGCGATGATCTTGGCAGCATTGCCTTTATGAAGGGTGCGAATATGACTTGCGGCTTTCGACAATTGATCCGGTGAGGAAATCAAAGTCGCGATTTTGCCCGCCAATGATCCGGCGCTCATTTCTTGTTCGGGGATGAGCCAGCCGCCTTTCGCGGCGGCAACGGTTTCGGCATTGGCGGTTTGGTGATCATCCATGGCATGAGGATAGGGGACGAGCAATGCCGGGCGTCCAGCGGTTGCCAATTCCGCCACTGAAGATGCGCCCGCCCGTCCGATCACCAGATGAGCATCAGCCATCGCCGCCGCCATATCGTGAATAAAGGGTGACAATTCGGCCTTGATGTCGGCTTTTTTGTATTTTTCCTCAACGCTGTTGATTTGCTCTTGCCGCACTTGATGGGTGACGTGCAACCGCATCCTAAGGTCTTTCGGCAGGCGGCTGATGGCATCAGGGACAGTCTCGCCGAAAATAGCCGCACCCAAACTGCCGCCCACAATAAGAATACGGATAGGGCCATCACTTTTAGGCGGAGTGTATTCTGGCATTTGATCGAACGCATCGCGCACGGGCATACCGGTGATGGTGATCTTAGAGGACATGGCGTCGGGGATGTTGCGGGTGTCTGGCCAAGACAGCCCAATTCTTTTGCTGTAATGCGCTAGGAAATGATTGGCGCGACCCAAAAATGCATTCTGTTCATGAAGCATGGTGGGTTTGCCCATGATATGACCGACAATCACGGGAGCAACGGCCGGATAACCGCCGAAGCCAACCACCACTTTAGGTCGGCTGAGGATCATCACGAGTACGGTCTGCGCGGTGCCAAGCCCGAGCTTCAGCAAGCCCTTCATGCGTGTTAAGAGATGGTCACCATAAGGCGATGCCGCTAAAATTGAGGTCTTGCGGTAATCGCTTGGGATCATCGCTTTGCCGCGCTTGTCGGTGATAAAGACAGGTTGATAGCCAGAGGCGCGCAATTGTTCTGCCACTGCTACTGCAGGAAAGACATGACCGCCTGTGCCGCCCGCGGCGAGTAATATCTTCGGCGCGATCATTGTGACCTCCCCGGGACTTGGCGGCGGGTGAGGGCGAGCAAGAAGCCCACCGTCAAGGCCGTGGCAAATAAAGACGAGCCGCCATAACTAATAAATGGCAGGGTCATCCCTTTGGTGGGAATCAAATGCACCGACGATCCCATGTGGATGAGGGCTTGCAGGCCAAACTGCATCGCTAGCCCCGATACCGCGTAGATCAGAAACAGGTTTTCGGAA
>CAYNQW010000012.1:0-23848 GCA_964399415.1 uncultured Hyphomicrobiales bacterium | reverse complement strand
CTGCTGAGGAAAAGGCAGAAGGTTAAGCCATGGCGACAGGGAGGTTTTCTGATCATACCGATAGCAAGGCGAAAGTCTGTTTAGGTGCGATCGCCTCCCCCCATGGGGTGCGCGGCTTGTTGCGGGTCAAGGCCTTCACCGATTTGCCGGAAGATATCGCGGCTTACGGTGATGTCTATCTTGAAGATGGCCGAGGTTTCGCCATTGAGGTCAAAGGCATGATCAAGGGCATGGTGCTGGCAGGGTTTTCTGGCGTCACCACCCGCGAGGCGGCTGATGCCCTCAAAGGCGAGCGATTTTATGTGGATCGCGCCTCGTTGCCAGAACCCGAAGAAGGCAGTCTTTATCACGCTGATCTGATCGGCAAAGACGTGCATGACCCAACCCGTGGTTTGATTGGCCAGATACGCGGCGTGTTTGATTTTGGCGCGGGCGAAATGCTCGATGTTAAACCGCCTCAAGGCAAAGCCGTGATGGTACCCTTTGGTCAAGACGCTGTGATGGATGATCAAGGCCTCTTAATCATGGCGGTCGATGCGGTATGGCTCGACGATGATGCGGAAAAGGAAACCAACAGGAAAAAAGGAGAATGACGATGGCGCCGCTCTGGTCGGTTCATGTCTTAACCTTATTTCCGGGGATGTTTCCGGGGCCGTTGGGTCAATCGCTTGCGGGTCGCTCGCTCGCCGATGGACTCTGGTCGCTGAATTGTGTCGATATCCGCGATTACGCGACGGATAAGCATCGGACGGTGGATGACACCCCCTTTGGCGGCGGGCCCGGCATGGTGATGCGGCCTGATGTGATGATGGCGGCGCTTGATGCGGTCATGACTAAGGCAGATCAGGTTAAGGCAACGTCCTGCCGGAAGATTTACTTTTCGCCAAGAGGGCGGAGATTGGATCAAGCCATGGTGCGCGATTTGGCGGCAACGGATCAGGTGATCATGGTCTGTGGCCGCTATGAAGGGTTGGATCAGCGGGTGATAGATCACGCTGGTCTTGAAGAGGTAAGCGTGGGTGATGTCGTGCTTTCGGGCGGTGAATTGCCAGCGCTGATGACGATGGATGCGGTGGTGCGGCTGCTCCCCGGGGTGATGGGCAATGCCGCCGCGCATCAGGACGATAGTTTTGAAAACGGGCTGTTGGAGCATCCGCTCTACACCCAACCAAGGGAATGGCAAGGCATGGCAGTGCCAGAAATTCTGACATCCGGTGATCACGGTAAGATCGCGGCGTGGCGAAAACAGGAATCAGAAGCCATTACGCAAGCCCGGCGGCCAGACCTTTGGGCAGAATATATGAAGGCCAGCGGCAAAAAAACCGATGGCTAGGCCAAAAATAACCACAGAGGCGCAATTGGGGCGACTTATTGCAACTCAGGGGGTGACATACGGCAACGACAGTGATATATGAGCGTGCACTGTAAAAATTCCACGCTTTCAACAGACGCCACTTGTGACGTGAGCATAAGGAGATAAGGCCATGAATATTATTGACCGCATTGGCCAAAAAGAAATGACAAAAGTCCTTGCTGAACGGGATATTCCTGATTTCGGCCCAGGTGATACTTTGCGTGTTGACGTGAAGGTTGTGGAAGGCACGCGTGAGCGTATTCAGGCCTTTGAAGGCGTTTGCATTTCCCGCAAATCCGCTGGGGTAAACTCATCCTTTACCGTGCGTAAGATTTCTTACGGTGAAGGGGTTGAGCGTATCTTCCCGCTGTATTCACCTCGTGTCGCTGGAATTACAGTGTTGCGCCATGGTCGTGTGCGCCGCGCCAAACTGTACTATCTTCGTGGCCGCACCGGTAAAGCCGCGCGCATCGCCGAAAAGTCACGCGAACGCGTTGCTAAATCAGCCAAAACCGAAGCCACCGCATAATTATCACCCCCGTCATCGCGCTTATTCAAATGGTTCGCGGTGGCGGGTCATTTGCTGTGAGATCAGCGAAAGGGGGACGCCATGTCGGCACCACGCACGTTATTTGATAAAATCTGGGATGCCCATCTGATTCACAAAGATGTGGATGGCTCCAGCTTGATTTACATTGACCGTCATCTTGTTCACGAAGTGACCAGCCCGCAGGCGTTTGAAGGTTTGCGCACGGCAGGTCGTCCGGTGGCTGAGCCGGCGCGTACTTTGGCGGTGGCGGATCACAATGTCCCGACTTCGGATCGCAGCGCTGGTATTGCTGATGCCGAATCGCGCATTCAGGTTGAAGCGCTTGAAAAAAATGCCGCTGATTTTGGTGTGCCGTATTTTGGCATGACCGATATTCGCCAAGGGATCGTCCATGTGATTGGCCCAGAACAAGGCTTTACCCAACCAGGGATGACGATTGTTTGTGGGGATTCGCATACCGCCACCCATGGCGCTTTCGGCGCGCTCGCTTTTGGGATTGGCACGTCGGAAGTGGAGCATGTGCTGGCCACCCAGACATTAATTCAACAACCTGCCAAAAATATGCGCATCACCGTTGATGGCACCCCGGGCGCGGGCGTTACCGCCAAAGATATTATCCTTGCGATCATTGGTAAAATTGGCACGGCTGGCGGCACTGGCCATGTGATTGAATACGCCGGTGAAGCGATTCGCAATCTCAGCATGGAAGGCCGCATGACGGTCTGCAATATGTCGATTGAAGCGGGCGCGCGCGCGGGCATGATTGCGCCGGATGAAAAAACATTCGAATACATCAAAGGCAAGCCCATGGCACCGCAAGGTGAAATGTGGGATAAAGCCGTCGCGTGGTGGAAATCTCTGCCCTCTGATGAAGGCGCGACTTACGACAAAGAAGTGGTGATCAAGGCTGAGGATATTATCCCCACCGTGACTTGGGGGACTAGCCCTGAAGACACGGCGCCAATCAACGGCATGGTGCCTGACCCCAGCAAAGCCAAAGATGCCGCCACGCAAGCCAAATTGCAGCGTGCCATTGACTATATGGGGCTGACCCCGGGCATGAAGATCACCGATATTGCTATTGATACGGTGTTCATCGGGTCTTGCACCAACAGCCGCATCGAAGATTTGCGCGCCGCCGCTGAAGTCGCGCGTGGCCGCAAGGTCAAAGACGGGATTCGCGCCATGATCGTTCCAGGCTCAGGCTTGGTCAAAGAACAGGCGGAAGAAGAAGGTCTTGATGCGATTTTCCGTGAGGCTGGTTTTGATTGGCGTGAAGCCGGCTGTTCGATGTGCTTGGCGATGAATGCTGATCGCTTGTCGGAAGGCGAGCGTTGCGCTTCCACCTCAAACCGTAATTTTGAAGGCCGTCAAGGGCGTGGTGGCCGCACCCATCTTGTCAGCCCCGAAATGGCTGTCGCCGCCGCGGTGACAGGTCATCTGGCCGATATTCGCGAACTTTAAGGAGACGTCCCATGCAGAAATTTGATCAGCATAAAGGCATCGCCGCGCCGATGGATATTCTCAATATCGACACCGATATGATCATCCCGAAGCAGTTTTTGAAAACCATCAAACGGACAGGGCTTGGCGCCAATTTGTTTGACGAAATGCGTTTTGACAAAGACGGCAATGAATTGCCAAATTTTGTCCTCAACAAAGAGCCTTATCGAGACGCCAGCATCATCATCGCTGGGGATAACTTTGGTTGCGGTTCCAGCCGCGAACACGCGCCTTGGGCGTTGCTTGATTTTGGTATTCGGTGCGTGGTGTCAACCAGTTTTGCTGATATTTTCTATAACAATTGCTTTAAGAACGGCATTCTGCCGGTGGTGGTTTCGGCCGATGACCGTGACGCTTTAATGGCGGATGCGGCGGATGCGGAAAACCCAGAATTGGACATTGATTTGGTCAATCAAGTGATTCGCCGTCCCAATGGCGGTGAAGTGAAATTTGATATTGACCCGTTCCGCAAGCAATGCCTTTTGGACGGGCTTGATGACATTGGCTTGACCATGGAAAAAGGCGAAAAGATCAAATCCTACGCTGAACAGCGTCAACATGATATGCCGTGGCTCTAACCTGATTTGAGCCCAACAAAAATAACAAAGGATGAAAACAATGGGATCGAATAAAAAACTGATGGTGATGGCCGGGGATGGGATTGGCCAAGAAGTCATGGCGGCAACGCTGAAAGTTGCCGATTGGCTGTCAAAGCATCGTTCGATCAGTTTTGATGTTACCGAAGGCTTGGTGGGTGGTGCCGCGTATGATGCCCATGGCACCCCGTTGAAAGACGAAACCTTGGCCGATGCCATGGCCGCTGATGCCACGCTTTTTGGCGCGGTCGGTGGTCCTCAATATGACGATCTGCCGTTTGAACTTAAGCCTGAGCGCGGTTTGTTGACCCTACGCAAGGAAATGGATTTGTTTGCCAATTTGCGCCCAGCCATGGTGTTTCCAGCGCTGGTTTCCGCATCGACCTTAAAGCCTGAGATTGTTTCTGGCCTTAACATCATGATTCTGCGGGAATTGACGGGCGGTGTTTATTTCGCTGAACCGCGTGGCCGCAGCACCGATGAAAATGGCATGGTCAAGGCTTATGACACCAATCTTTACACGCCGCCTGAAATTGAACGCATTGGTCGCGTTGGTTTTGATTTGGCGCGCAAACGTGACGGCAAATTGACCAGCGTTGAAAAATCCAACGTGATGCATTCGGGCATCCTTTGGCGTGAAGTCATGACCGCCTTGCACAAAGCCGAAGGCGAAGGCGTTGAACTTAGCCATATGTATGCCGATAACTGCGCCATGCAATTGGTTCGGGCACCTAAGCAATTTGACGTGATTGTTACGGACAATTTGTTTGGCGATATTCTGTCGGACACGGCGGCGATGCTCACAGGCTCGCTCGGGATGTTGCCTTCAGCCTCTTTGGGCGCGGTGGATGAAACCACGGGCAAACGTCATGCGCTTTATGAACCTGTCCATGGTTCCGCGCCGGATATTGCAGGCAAAGGCTTGGCCAATCCATTGGCTGAAGTGCTGAGTTTCTCTATGTTGCTCCGCTATTCCTTTGACCAAGGCGATGACGCGGATTTGATCGAACGTGCGGTTGAAAAGTCGCTGGAAGGCAAGTTGCGGACGGGCGATATCATGGCCGAAGGCTGCACGCCTACAGGCACTGATGGCATGATTGATCAAGTCATCCGAAGCCTTGACGAATTGTCTCGTTAACAGCAGGTCTAGGAGATCATAATGGCTTATAATGTTGCTGTGGCCGGGGCGACTGGCGCCGTAGGTCGTGAGATGTTGCAAACTTTGGCGGAGCGGAATTTCCCCGTCAAAAACGTTCACGCTTTGGCGTCAAAAGGCTCGGTTGGCCGGGAAGTATCCTATGGCGAAGACCGGGTATTGAGCGTTGAATCCCTCGATCAATTTGATTTCTCTAAAGTCGATATCGCGCTGTTTTCCGCTGGCGGTGATGTGTCCAAAGCGATTGCGCCCAAGGCCGGTGCGGCCGGCGCCATCGTCATTGATAATTCGTCAGCCTTTCGGATGGATGAAGACGTGCCGTTGATCGTGCCTGAAGTCAATGGTCATGTGCTTGATGCTTTTTTGAAAGATAGAAATCACCGCAATATCATTGCCAATCCGAATTGTTCGACCGCGCAATTGGTGGTGGCGTTAAAGCCATTGCATGAACTGTTCACCATCAAGCGGGTGGTGGTGTCGACCTATCAAGCTGTTTCCGGTGCGGGCAAAGCGGCGATGGATGAATTGTTCAACCAGACGCGCGGCGTTTACGTCAATGAACCGGTGCGCCCTGAAAACTTCACCAAGGAAATCGCGTTTAACGTCATCCCTCACATTGATAAATTCATGGATGATGGTTTCACCAAAGAAGAATGGAAGATGACGGCGGAAACCAAGAAGATTCTGGACCCGGCCATTGATTTGGTGGCGCATTGCGTGCGTGTTCCCGTCTTTATTGGTCATTCTGAAGCGGTGTTTATCGAATGCGAAAAGCCGATGGATGAAAACAAAGCCCGTGAAGCGCTCCGCCAAGCCGAAGGGGTGGTGGTGGTGGATCATCGCGCCGATGAAGGATATGTCACGCCGAAGGAATGCGCGGGTGAAGACGCTGTCTATATTTCACGCTTGCGGCAAGACCCGACCCATAAGGGTGGCTTGGTGTTCTGGTGCGTGTCCGATAACCTGCGTAAAGGCGCGGCGCTCAATTCTGTGCAAATCGCGGAAGAATTGGTCAAGCGCGGCCTTTAACCATTCCGGCTTAGTGCCGTCAGGATTTGATCAAGGTTAATCTCGTCACGATTGGGATGATCAGAAGCCATGAGGATTTGGCGGCTTAATCGGCTGGCTTGTTCGAGGGCTTTGATCCAATCGTGGTGAGCCGTCATTCGCTTGCCCATGGCGATGGCCGCAAAAAGATCACCGCCCCCTGACAATCCCTTGGTTTGATGCACGAGGCGCGGTCCATCAAACGCCACCACCTCATCGGGGCTAATCCAAAGATCAGCAATACTCTCACCCTCCGCAAGCCCAGTGACCGCCACCCCTTTCAGGTTGCGATGCGCTGAAAGGATCTGACGCGCGGCGGCGATGGCGGAGTCTCGAGCGGTGATCGTCATGCTGGTGAAATGCCCCAATTCAAAAGCGTTGGGGGTAATGACATCGGCGACATCAAAAAGGTGATGGGCAATCGCCTCAGCAACAGCGTGATCGACATAAAGGCGGCCATGATCGCCAATCGCGGGGTCAACCAATATCGGCATTTCCTTTTCGCTTCTGATGCGGCGGATAAGGGCGGCGGTGGATTGGGCTTGTGCTGGCCGTGCCATATAGCCGGTCATGACCCCATCAAGGTTTTGCCAAGCCTGCAAACGGATCAACCCGTCAAGCAAATCGGAAAAATCACCATCATCAAGGCTGCCGCCGGCTTTGAAGCCATGCCCCGGATGCGCGGATAATTGGATCGTATCAATGCGGCAAAGTTGGTGACCAAGGGGCGGCATGACGAGATTCGCCATGGTATTGCCAACAGCCCCCATGGTGACCGCCGATTGGATGGAAAGAATTTTTGGCATCGCGTGATTTCGCTTCAAATAAAATACGATTATAACAGGTGATTGCTAAAACGGCGATACCACATATGATCTGAACCTTCACGGCTTGCGACAATTTTAACATCCTGATGGATTGACCTGAACCGCCGCATGAGGGATAAGGATATGAAGCGAATTGGGGAGACGATTATGGCGAAACAACGCCCCTTATCACCGCATTTAATGATTTACAAACCGCAATTGACCACCATGATGTCGATCATGCATCGCATCACTGGCGGGGCTTTGGCGACGGGCAGTTTGCTGGTGGTCTGGTGGGTGGTCGCCCTCGCCAGTGGCGCTGAATATTATGCTTTTGTTCAATCCATCATCAGCCATTGGATGGGTCAATTGGTGATCTTTGGATTTAGCGTTGCGGTGTTCTATCATTTGTCGAATGGTATTCGGCATTTGCTCTGGGATTTTGGCTATAACCTGTCCATCCAAGGGGTGCATCGAAGCGGCTATGTGGTGTTGGCCATGACGCTGGTCTTGACGGCGCTGACTTGGGCATCGGTTTGGATGAATTAGGGAGAACGCCATGATGGAAAACACCTCAATGCGCTCATCGCTGGGAAAAGTACGCGGCCTAGGCTCTGCCCGTAAGGGCGTTTCCCATTGGTGGCTTCAACGCTTAACGGCCATGGGGCTGATCCCGTTGGTGATTTATATGGTCATCAGTCTTGTTTCCACCATGGGTGGTGACTACATAAAATCAGTGGCGTGGTTGCAATCTCCCATCAATGCAACGGTCATGTTGCTTCTTCTTGGCGCGGGGTTTTATCACGCCACTTTAGGAGCGCAAGTGATCATCGAAGATTACGTCTCCAATGAAAACCGCCGTCTTTTAGCGCTGGTGGTGGTGAAATTAACAATGACAGGGCTGGCGGCTTTGTCGTTGTTTAGCGTTCTATCGGTTGCGCTGGTTCAAGGTTAACCCTCACTGAGGAAATCAAATGTCTGCATATGAAATCACGGATCATTACTTTGATGTTGTCGTTGTTGGCGCTGGTGGTGCTGGCCTTCGATCCACGCTGGGTATGGCGACATCAGGGTTGAAAACAGCTTGTTTGACGAAAGTCTTTCCGACGCGAAGCCATACCGTGGCGGCGCAAGGCGGGATTGGCGCCGCGCTCAATAACATGGGCGAAGGCGACAATTGGCGCTTTCATATGTATGACACGATCAAAGGGTCTGATTGGCTTGGCGATCAAGACGCCATTGAATATATGTGCCGCAACGCGATTCCAGCGGTGGTAGAACTTGAGCATTACGGCGTGCCATTCTCACGCACCGAAGAAGGTAAAATTTATCAGCGTCCTTTTGGGGGGCATACGCTGGAATACGGGAAGTCGATTGCCCGCCGCGCGGCTTCGGCGGCGGATCGCACGGGTCATGCCATTTTGCATACGCTTTACCAACAATGCTTGAAGCATAAGGCGGAATTCTTCATCGAATATTTTGCCCTTGATTTGCTGATGGATGATGAAGGAGTGTGCCGCGGGGTGATCGCGCTTTGTTTGGAAGATGGAACGTTGCACCGCTTTCATGGTCAGCGCACAGTGCTGGCCACCGGCGGTTATGGCCGGGTGTATTTTTCCTGCACCTCCGCCCATACTTGCACCGGCGATGGCAATGCCATGGCGTTGCGCGCGGGCTTACCGCTTCAAGATATGGAATTTGTTCAATTCCACCCCACTGGGGTTTATGGGGCGGGTGTGTTGATCACCGAAGGCGCGCGCGGCGAAGGCGGGTATCTGACCAATTCCGAAGGCGAGCGGTTCATGGAACGTTACGCCCCCACCGCCAAGGACCTTGCGTCTCGTGATGTGGTGAGCCGGGCGATGACCATGGAAATCAATGAAGGTCGCGGCATTGGCCCGAACAAAGATCATATTTTGTTGCATCTTGAACATATTGACGCTGATACTTTGGCCGAACGTCTGCCGGGGATCACGGAAACCGCGCGGATTTTCTGCGGTGTTGATATCACCAAAGAGCCTATCCCCGTTCTGCCAACAGTGCATTACAACATGGGCGGCATCCCAACCAATTATCACGGTGAGGTTCTGTCTCCCACCAAAGACAATCCAGATCGCGTCGCGCCGGGCTTGATGGCGATTGGGGAAGCGGCTTGCGTGTCGGTGCATGGCGCCAATCGGTTGGGCACCAATTCATTGTTGGATATTGTTGTTTTTGGCCGGGCGGCGGCGTATCGGGCGGCGGCAACGGTTGAGGCGGGTTCTTCTCACGCCCCAATTCCGGAAAGCGCCACCGAAAAAGCCCTTGATCGGTTTGACCGGATGCGCCACGCCAAGGGCGACACCCATGCCAGCGAGATTCGCAACGCCATGCAAGTCGCGATGCAACGTCATGCCGCGGTTTTCCGCTCCAGCGCATCATTGACCGAAGGCGTTGAGAAGATGGATCAGGTGGCCAGCCGTATGTCGGATATTGGCCTTCGCGATCGCTCGCTCATTTGGAACACGGATTTGGTCGAAGCGTTAGAATTGGATAATTTGATGTCGCAAGCCTTAATCACGATGCGTTCAGCAGAACAGCGTCAGGAATCCCGTGGCGCCCATGCCCATGAAGATTTCCCTGAGCGGGATGATAAGGAATGGATGAAGCATACGGTCATGTGGCTGAATGGCGATAACGCGTCTGATCTTGGTTATCGGCCAGTTCATCTCAATACCTTGACCAATGAAGTTGAAACCGTGCCGCCAGTGGCACGGGTGTATTAATCGGTTGTTTATGTAGAACAGGACTTGATCATGGCTGAATTTTCACTGCCTCAACATTCCAAAGTTCAAAAGGGTAAAATCCACCCCAAGCCTGAAGGCGCGATGCGCACCAAGACGTTTAACATCTATCGGTGGTCGCCTGAAGACGAAGGCAATCCAAGAATGGATACCTATACGGTCAATCTCGATGATTGTGGACCGATGGTGCTCGATGCCCTGATCAAAATTAAAGGCGAAACCGATCCGTCTTTGACCTTCCGCCGGTCTTGCCGTGAGGGGATTTGCGGGTCATGTTCGATGAATATTGACGGCACCAATACCTTGGCTTGCTTAAAATCAATTGATGAAGTCGATGGTGACGTTGATATTTATCCCCTGCCGCATATGCCGGTGATCAAAGACCTTGTGCCAGATTTAAGCCACGCTTACGCGCAATTGGCTTCGATTGAACCTTGGCTGAAAGCCGATAGCAACGCCCCAGAAGGCGAAGAACGTCGCCAAAGCGTCGATGATCGTGAAAAAATGGACGGTCTGTGGGAATGCGTGCTTTGCTTCAGCTGCTCGACCTCTTGCCCCAGTTATTGGTGGAATGGCGATCGCTATCTTGGCCCGGCTGTTTTGCTCCAAGCCTATCGCTGGATCGCCGATAGCCGCGATGAATATACCGGTGAACGTCTTGATGCTTTGGAAGACCCCTTCCGGCTATATCGTTGCCACACGATCATGAATTGCACCCAGACTTGCCCGAAAGGGTTGAACCCGGGCAAAGCGATTGCAGAAATCAAAAAACTGCAACTTGAGCGGCAGTAACATTTCTTCAGGCGTCAAAGGGGGCGATGATGCGGTTGCTTGACGATTATCAGCACCGTATTGATGATGGTCTCATTACCGATGATCCGGCTCAGCGCGCGGCGATTGCGCCTCTTGATGATCTGTTGGATCACTTGAGCAGCGCCCAATCTTTCTTTGGTTTTCGCAAAGCGGCAACGCCTAAAGGGGTGTATCTTTATGGTGGCGTTGGCCGCGGCAAATCAATGCTGATGGATCGGTTTGCGGAAGTTGCGCGTCAATCAAACGTGGCCTTGGCGCGATTTCATTTTCACGACTTTATGACCGCGGTTCATGATCAAATTCACCGCCCTGATTTGGCTAAAAAATCGGATCCCGCGCGTCACGTCGCCAAATCCATTTCTAAAGGCGCGCAAGTCATATGCTTT
Organism: uncultured Hyphomicrobiales bacterium; assembly: GCA_964399415.1. Taxonomy (GTDB): domain Bacteria; phylum Pseudomonadota; class Alphaproteobacteria; order Puniceispirillales; family UBA1172; genus JAGWAQ01. The sequence goes on along the minus strand of CAYNQW010000012.1, from coordinate 12,854 downwards.
GACGAAACGGAAGTGCGCGATATCGCCGACGCCATGATCTTGGCGCGGGTGATGGGCGGCGTTTTTGATGACGGTGGGGTGCTGATCGCAACGTCAAATCGTCACCCGGATGATCTTTACGAAGGCGGGTTGCATCGTGATCGGTTTTTGCCGTTTATCGCCTTGCTCAAAGAACAAACAATCCTGCATGAATTGCTTAGCCCCACCGATTATCGGCAACAATTATTGGCGTCAATGCCAGCATGGTATTGCCCCGATGACAACCAAGCTGAAGCGTCCATGACCGAAGCATTTGCAATGTTGACGGCAGGGCACGAGCCTGAACCGGTGAGTGTGACCGTGGCAGGGCGCCAGATTCGTTTTGATCATGTGGCCAATAATATAGCCCGAGTTCATTTCGATGAGGTGTGTGGCGCGGCGTTAGCGGCGCGTGATTACATGGCCTTAGCGGATCGCTATACCGGGTTGTTGATCAGTCATATTCCACGACTCGATGATAGGATGCGCAATGAAACCCGGCGGTTGATGTGGCTGGTGGACGCGTTTTATGATCGTGGCCGGTTTTTGGTGTGCTCTGCCGCCGCCGATATCCCGAAGATTTATCAAGATAGCGCTTGGGAAAAAGAATTTCCCCGCACCGTTTCGCGCTTGACGCAAATGACTAAAATTTAACCGTATATAGGCGGTTTTACTTGCTCTGATGGGTCGAATCCGTTAATTGAATTGACAGAGGGAGAAGACCAAGACAAGGAATATTCGTTCCCCCCTCACGCTGAGGGATCTGATGTCGCCTTGTTCCCCCGTTGGTCCATTCGCCCCTATGGATGAAATCGCTCTGACGGCATGAATTGATGCTGACTGATCTAAAGGAACTATCATGGCACGACATAAAATCGCTCTTGTAGGGGCTGGTAATATTGGTGGAACACTTGCGCTTCTCGCAGGCCTGAAAGAACTGGGGGATATTGTTCTTTTTGATATCCAAGAAGGCATTCCTCAAGGCAAGGCGCTCGATATCGCGCAGGCTAGCCCGGTGGAAGGCTTTAATGCCAATTCCAGCGGCGCTAATGATTACAGCGCGTTGGAAAATGCCGATGTTGTGATCGTCACAGCCGGGGTTGCCCGTAAGCCTGGCATGAGCCGCGATGATCTTGTGGGCATCAACACCAAGGTGATGGAACAGGTTGGCGCTGGCATCAAAGATCATTGCCCTGGCGCTTTTGTGATTTGCATCACCAACCCGCTGGACGCGATGGTTGGGGTGTTGCAAGAAGCATCGGGTTTGCCGAAAGAAAAAGTTGTCGGCATGGCTGGCGTTTTGGATAGCGCGCGTTTCCGCTACTTTTTGGCAGAAGAATTTGGCGTGTCGGTCGAAGACGTCACCGCTTTTGTGCTGGGTGGCCATGGTGACACGATGGTGCCGCTGGTGCGGTATTCAACCGTCGCGGGCATTCCGGTGCCTGATCTGATCGCCATGGGGTGGAGCACGCAAGAAAAGATCGACAGCATCGTTCAGCGCACCCGTGATGGCGGCGCAGAAATCGTTGGTCTTTTGAAAACAGGTTCGGCTTTCTATGCGCCGGCTTCATCGGCGATTGAAATGGCAGAAGCGTATCTGAAAGATAAAAAACGCGTCTTGCCTTGCGCGGCCTATGTTGATGGCGCTTACGGTCTTGATGGTCTTTACGTTGGTGTGCCAGTGGTGCTGGGGGCAGGCGGTGTTGAAAAAGTGGTGGAGATCACCCTCAATGCTGATGAACAAGCCATGCTGGATCATTCCATTGCCGCGGTTAAAACTTTGGCAGAGGTTGTGGCCAAAGTTCGCGGTTAAAGCAAAAATTCGCCGCCAGCCCTTGCGGGCTGATGGCAACGGGGTTAATTTAATAAGGCAACGCACCATGCTGTGGTGCCGGGGGACATAATGGATAGCCACCATTCGGAAGATGATTTTCTTTCAGGCGCCAATGCGATTTTCCTTGCTGAAATGCATCAGCGTTGGCGTCAAAACCCTAATCATGTGACTGCGGATTGGGCTAATTTTTTCACCCGCCTAGATGGCATGAATACAGATGCTTCCGCAGGTTCTGATAAGCCTGATCTGGGTTGGGGGCGGCCACCGTCTCAAGTGATTGGCGCCGAAGTTGAGGCTATTCAAAAGAACCTTGCGCTGGATAAAACCAGCAACGCCACCGCCACTTCGTTTAGCAATACCGATATCCGCGCCGCGACATTGGATTCGATTCGCGCCATTATGTTGATTCGCGCATACCGTATTCGCGGCCATTTGATGGCCAGCCTTGATCCCCTTGGTATGGGGGAGGCGGTGTATCATCCGGAATTGGATTTCACCACTTATGGCTTCACCGAAGCCGATATGGATCGGCCAATCTTCATCAATTATGTGTTGGGTCTTGAAGTGTCCACCTTGCGCGAGATTCTGTCGATTGTTCGCGAAACGTATTGCAACACCATCGGCGTTGAATTCATGCATATTCAGGACCCTGATCAAAAGGCTTGGATTCAGGAACGCATTGAGGGCATCCGCAATCACACGGATTTCACCAAACGCGGCAAAACCACCATTTATGAACGCTTGGTTTCCGCCGAAAATTTTGAACAATATCTGCATAAAAAATACGTCGGCACCAAACGCTTTGGTCTTGATGGTGGCGAGGCGATGATCCCCGCGCTGGAACAAATCTTAAAGCGTGGCTCGCAATTGGGGCTTGATGAAGTTGTGGTTGGCATGTCGCATCGCGGGCGATTGAACGTCTTGCATAATGTGTTGTCTAAACCCTTCCGCGCGATTATTTCAGAATTCTTGGGCAACCCCGCCAACCCGGAAGAAGCAGGCGGTTCTGGTGACGTGAAATACCATATGGGCAATTCCGCTGATCGGGAATTTGACGGCAAAGAAGTGCATTTGACGCTGAACGCCAATCCGTCGCATCTCGAAGTGGTTAATCCCGTGGCGATTGGCCGGAGTCGGGCAAAGCAGAATCAGCGCCAAGACGAAGATCGCACCGCTGTTCTGCCCTTGCTCATCCATGGCGATGCGGCGTTCTCAGGGCAAGGGATTGTCGCTGAAACATTTGCGTTTTCTGCCTTGCGGGGTTACCGCACGGGCGGGTCGATGCACGTCATTGTCAATAATCAGATCGGGTTTACCACTGATCCGGCGTTTTCCCGGTCATCGCCTTACCCCACCGATGTTGCCAAGATGGTCATGTCGCCGATTTTCCACGTCAATTGTGATGATGTGGAAGCGGTGGTGCATGTTTGCCGGATCGCCACCGAATTCCGCCAACAATTCAAAACAGATGTGGTAATTGATTTGATTTGCTATCGCCGCTTTGGTCACAACGAAGGCGATGAGCCAGCATTCACCCAGCCGATGATGTATAGCAAAATCAAATCGCATCCATCGGTGCGCCAGATTTATGCTGATCAACTGATCGCTGAAGGCACGCTGACGGCGGAAGAAGCGCAAGCCATTGTTGATGAAAACCTGCGCTATCTTGATGCTGAATTTGAGGCCGGCACCAGTTATCGTCCAAATAAAGCCGATTGGCTTGAGGGCAAATGGTCAGGCTTCCGCGCTGCCCATGGTGAATCGCGGCGTGGCCAAACCTCAGTCACCGAAGATCAAATCGCGGTGGTGGCCAAGGCCATGACCACCGTCCCAGACGGGTTGAACATTCACTCTAAACTTCAGCGGGTGATTGATGGCCGTAAAAAAGCGCTGGAAACAGGGCAAGGCTTAGATTGGGCAACGGCTGAGCAATTGGCGTTTGGCACATTGCTGCTCGAAGGCCAGTCGGTGCGATTGTCGGGTCAGGATTCTTGCCGCGGCACGTTCAGCCAGCGTCACGCTGTTTTTGTTGATCAGAACACCGGCGAACGCCACACGCCGCTCAATCATCTCGGTGTTGAGCAGGAGCCTTTTGAAGTGATCGATTCGCCGCTTTCCGAAGCATCAGTTTTGGCTTTTGAATATGGCTATTCGCAAGCCGAGCCAAACGCCTTGGTGATGTGGGAAGCGCAATTCGGCGATTTTGCCAATGGCGCGCAAGTGATTGTGGATCAATTTATTTCATCGGGCGAAGCCAAATGGCTGCGCATGAGTGGCTTGGTGATGTTGTTGCCGCATGGCCATGAAGGTCAGGGGCCTGAACATTCATCGGCACGGCTTGAACGCTATCTGCAGCTCTGCGCTGAAGATAATATGCAAGTGGTCAATTGCACGACCCCCGCCAATTACTTCCACGTCTTGCGCCGCCAATTAAAGCGTGATTTCCGAAAGCCGTTGATCATCATGACGCCAAAATCATTATTGCGGCATAAGTCATGTGTCTCTAGTCTTGACGATTTAATGGGGAGCAGCACCTTCCATCGCGTCATCGAAGAGCATGATCAAAAGATCGCAAAGAAGGCGGATCGTATAGTGATTTGTTCGGGCAAGGTCTATTACGACTTGCTGGCCGCCCGTGACGACGCTGGCATTGATAACATTAGCATCATCCGCCTCGAACAGATTTATCCATTCCCGCACCGAACGCTTCAGCGGGTGCTGTCAGAGCGTCCGGATGCTGAAATTGTCTGGTGCCAAGAAGAGCCGCGCAATATGGGCAGTTGGGATTTCGTTGATCATCGCATCGAAGCCGTGATGCGCGATGTCGGCGGCAAACACCAGCGGCCAATCTATGCCGGTCGTCCCGAAGCGGCGTCTCCAGCAACGGGCAGCATGTCGCGTCACCTCAAAGAGCAGAATAAATTGATCAGCGATGCGCTGAAATTGAATCAGGATTCAGTCTCGAAAGTGGCTGAATAACACCCTTGATGTGGCTTTGGCCACGCGTCAGAAAGAGAAGACGATGAGCATTGAAATTAAAGTTCCGCCGCTAGGTGAATCGGTTGCTGAAGGCACCATTGCCCGCTGGATGAAATCCGTTGGTGATGCTGTTGCTCAAGATGAACCGGTTGCTGAACTTGAAACCGATAAAGTGACCCTTGAAGTGCCAGCACCGGCAGCGGGCGTTCTGTCGAGCATCGTTGCTGAAGCAGGGGCTACGGTCGGGATTGACGCGGTGATCGCGCTGATGGAAGAAGGCGCGGTTGCGGATGCGCCAGCCAAGGCGGCAGATGCCGCGCCATCAAGTCAAGCGCCTGCCCCAACAACGGCCCCAGCACCTGCGCCAACACCGGCTCCAGCACCAAGCCCAAGCCCATCACCGGCATCAGCAGATCATCCGCTATCCCCAGCGGTGAAGCGACTGGTGGAAGAAAATAACCTTGATCCTCGTCGGATTCCAGCCACCGGCAAGGATGGCCGTTTGACCAAAGGCGATGTATTGACGGCTATCGAATCCGGTTCAGCAAAAGCCGCTGCGCCTGCCGCATCTTCTTTGACTGCTTCTGCGCCAGTTTCGTCTCAGCCCCCAGCCGTGATGCCCCGCAGCGATAACCCTCGCGAAGAACGGGTGCCAATGACGCGCTTGCGGAAGGTGATTGCCCAGCGGTTGAAAGACGCTCAAAACACCGCCGCCATGCTCACCACTTTTAACGAGGTGGATATGTCCAAGGTCATGGCGTTGCGGTCAGACTATCGTGATGTGTTTGAAAAAACATATGGGGTGCGGTTGGGCTTCATGTCGTTTTTTGTCCATGCCGCGATTCACGCGCTCAAGGAATTTCCAGCGGTGAATGCGGAAATTCATGGCGATGATATCATCTATAAAAACTACTATAATATCGGCGTGGCGGTGGGCACCCCACAAGGCTTGGTTGTGCCTGTGCTGAAAGATGCTGATCAAATGAGTTTTGCCGAAACTGAAGCCAGCATCAACGCCTTTGGCCAAAAAGCCCGCGATGGGCAATTGACCATGGATGATATGTCCGGCGGCACGTTTACCATTTCCAATGGCGGTGTTTATGGCTCAATGCTCTCAACTCCTATTTTGAATAAACCGCAAAGCGGCATTTTGGGGATGCATAACATTCAAAAACGTGCGGTGGTGGTGTCTTCATCTTCAGGCGATAGCATCGAAATCCGCCCAATGATGTATTTGGCGCTATCCTATGATCACCGCATCATTGATGGGCGGGAGGCGGTGTCCTTCTTGGTGCGGCTGAAAGACATGATTGAAGACCCTCGCCGTCTTCTTCTTGGGCTTTAACAACACAAACGAGCAAATAGACTGATGGCTGATCAAACCCACGCGGATCTCATTGTTATCGGGGCTGGCCCCGGCGGTTATGTGGCGGCAATCCGCGCCGCGCAATTGGGGATGAGCGTGATTTGCGTTGAAAAGCGCGCGACCCTTGGCGGCACTTGCTTGAATGTGGGGTGTATTCCGTCCAAAGCCTTGCTCAACACCTCGGAAAAATACCATGAGGTGGCGTCCGGTCATTTGGGCAATCTAGGCATCTCGCTCGGCAAAGCCAAACTTGATCTCGATGCGATGATGGCCAATAAAGATCGGATTGTGCATGATTTGACGGGCGGCATTGACCTGCTGTTTCGCAAAAACAAAGTCACACGCGTCACCGGCATGGCGACCATCACCGCCCCGGGTCAGGTGAGCGTCAGTAATGATGAAGGCACCACCGCCTTAACCGCTGATCGCATCTTGATCGCCACCGGCTCAGAGCCTTCAAGCCTGCCCGGTGTTGACATTGATGAAGATAAAATTGTTTCGTCCACAGGCGCCCTCGCCTTGCCGAAAGTGCCAAAGCGGTTGGTGTTGATTGGCGCGGGTTATATCGGCCTTGAAATGGGAACGGTATGGAAGCGGCTTGGTGCTGAAGTGGAAGTGGTGGAATATCTGCCGCGCATCTTGCCGGGGATGGATGCTGAAGTGGCGCGCAAATTCCAGTCGATCTTGGAAAAACAAGGGTTGAATTTCCGCCTTAGCACGGCGGTGAAATCAGCCAAAGCCAATAAATCTGGCGTTGTGCTTGATATCGAACCTGCCGCTGGCGGCGATCGCGAAAAACTCACGGCTGATGTTGTGCTGGTGGCGGTTGGCCGCCGTCCGAATACCGATGGCCTTGGTCTTGACGCGGTTGGCGTGACGCGTGATGAACGTGGACGCATCCCCGTGGATGAAGATTTTGAAACCAATATCCCCGGCATTTTTGCCATTGGTGATGTGATCCCTGGCCCTATGCTCGCCCATAAAGCCGAAGAAGATGGCGTTGCCGCGGTGGAAATCATGGCGGGGCTGGCGGGTCATGTTGATTATGATCATGTGCCGGGCATTGTCTATACCGCCCCTGAAATTGCGACATTAGGCAAAACCGAAGAACAACTCAAAGATGCTGGCATCGCTTATCATAAAGGCGTTTTTCCTTTTCAAGCCAATAGCCGCGCCCGCGCCATCGGACAGACTGAAGGTTTTGTGAAAATTCTTGCAGACGCGGCGACGGATCGGGTGCTTGGTGTTCATATCATTGGCCATGAGGCGGGCACGGTCATCCATGAATGCGCGACCGCCATGGCTTTTGGCGCGTCCAGCGAAGACATTGCTCGCACTTGCCACGGCCATCCCACGCTCAATGAAGCGGTTAAGGAAGCGGCCTTGGCGGTGGATGGCCGCGCTATTCACATCTAGGGTTTTTGGACGCCCTTAACTGGCTTTCATTTTTGAGAACATGGTGATCATCACCACTCCAGCGATGATCAAACCAATGCCCATGATCGCGGGCAAGTCTGGCTTTTCATCAAACCGAAACGCCGAGATGATGGTGATAAAGACAATCCCCAAGGCAGACCAAAAGGCGTATGTCAGCGATACCGGCAAATGCCGCATGGTCAAGATCATAAAATAAAACGAAATGCCATAGCCGATGACGATAAACAGTGACGGCATAACAACGGTTAATTCTTTTGAAGCCTTTAATGAAGTGGTGCCGATAATTTCACCTATAATGGCACAGGTCAGCCATAACCATGCGATTGGATTAATGTTCATCTCGTCAAACCCTCATCATCAATGTGATTTTATGTTAACCCATTATGGTGAGGATGTAACCTGCCGTCTTTAAGCGCCTGATTTTGAGCCTGCCCTTGGGTGGGTGGCTTGATGCGTTTGCCGCAATTCCGATGTATCGACATGGGTGTAGCGTTGGGTGGTGCTGAGGCTCGAATGCCCTAGCAACGCTTGTATCGCCCGCAGATCTCCTCCTCCCGCTAATAAATGGGTGGCAAAGGCATGGCGCAGGGCATGGGGGGTGGCGGTTTCTTCCAACCCCAAAGCAAAGCGAAGTTTTTCCATTAAGCGTTGCACGGATCGGGCGTTCAGGGCTTGGCCTCGGCTTGAGGTGAACAGCGGACCATCAGGCCCGTGATCGAACGGCGCCACCGCCAACCAAGCATCGACCGCCAGTCGCACCGCGTCAATCACCGGCACATCGCGTGTTTTACCGCCTTTGCCCACGACCCTCAGCCATTCGCCAAGCGGGGCGTCTTTGCGGGTTAAAGCCAGCGCTTCAGAAATCCGCAAGCCGCATCCATAAAGCATCATCAGCACCGCAAGGTCGCGGGTTTTCGTCCAATCAGGACCTGGCAAATTTTGAATGGCGGTCATCAAATCTTGGGCGTCACGCATCGAGACGGCTTTTGGAATTGATGGCGGTTGTTTGGGCGGTTTCATAAAGCCAATATCAACGCTCGCGTATAAACCGGAACGTTGGCCGTAGCGGTAAAAACTGCGAATGGAAGCGACTTTTCGTGCCATGGTGCTTCGCGCCAATTGCCGATCCGCCAAAGACGCAAGGTAGTTGCGGAACACGCCTTTTTCGATGGCGTCATAAGCGATCCCATCCGCCTTCAGAAAAGCAAGCCAATGGTCAAGGTCGCGGTCATAAGCATCAAGGGTGTTTTCGGGATAGCGTTTCTCAAAACGCAACCAATCCATCCAAAGACGGTGAGCGTTGCTGGCCGATGCCATTATGCCCCTCTTGCGATCAGGGCGACGGCAAGCATGGCGGCGATAAATTCAAGAAATTCGGTGCCGTGGCCATCGGTGAAACTATCGGCTTGTGACCCCGCCAGTGCCAGCACCATATCATGATCTTGATCAGGGGTGATTCGCGGCAGAAAAATACAAGCCATGGACGGCGGCGTCTCATCCAGAATATTGCGGAAAACTTCGCCTTGCAAACCGCGAGGCGTGCCTAAAGCATAGGCTGAACCGCCGGTCAATTTGGGCAAAAATCCGATATCCATGGTGACGGTTTTAGGGTGATGGGCAAGGGGCTTGTCTTCGGCCACCACCAATCTTGCGGCGTCAACATCCATTAAATCAGGCAAAATATCCGCCACTAGATTGGCGATTTCATCACGGCTTTGCGCGGCGCAAATCAGCAACGCCAAATGATGGACGCGCTGTTGAGTTTCATGATTGGCGGTGGTGATATCCACAAGGCTGTTGCGGATGGCGGTGCTGCGTTTTAAGGCAGCTTGCGCGCGTTTGGTGATGATTTGGCTCAGGTCAACAACATCGCCCCGGTCTTGGTGTTGAAACAGCCATTCCGCTCGGCCTTGTTCAATCAGAAAATCAGGGTTTGCGGCGAGGAAAGCCAAGACATCCTCGCCTTTAATTTGTTTGGAAGAAGAACCTGTCATGACGGCGCCTTCTTGAGTTTTCTCTAGCCTTAAAGGATAGATTGACCTGTTTTTTCCCAATCAGCAAGAAACGCGGCTAGGCCAGAATCAGTCATGGGATGTTTATACATAGCATGGACAACCGATGGCGGCACGGTCGCAACATCGGCGCCGATCATCGCGGCATCCATGACATGCTGAACCCCCCGCACCGAAGCGACCAGCACTTCTGTGGCAAAGTCATAATTGGCATAGATGGTGACAATCTCTTCGATCAAGCCCATGCCGTCGCGGCCAATGTCATCGAGACGACCGACGAAAGGGGAGATAAATTTTGCCCCAGCTTTAGCCGCAAGCATGGCTTGGGCGGCGGAAAAACAAAGCGTCACATTGACCATCACGCCATCATCCGAAAGGATTTTACAGGTTTTCAGCCCGGCTGGAGTGAGCGGCACTTTTACCGCAACGTTATCGGCGATTGCCGCGAGTTTGCGGCCTTCGGTTAGCATGGTGTCGGGGTCGGTGGCGGTGACTTCGGCGCTGACAGGGCCATCGACCATGGCGCAAATTTCACCAATCGTGGTGATTAAATCACGGCCTGATTTGGCGATCAGCGATGGGTTGGTGGTGACGCCGTCGACAAGGCCCGTATCAGCGAGAGCGGCGATGTCGTCAAGATTGGCGGTGTCGAGAAAAAGTTTCATAGCAGAACCTTACGGTTTAGGATGGATCAAGAGATGATGCTGGGGCTAATATACACCCGCAACGCGTGGTCATGACTATACTCCAAGCGATGTGTTTTCGCCAGTACCGAGACAGGAATATTGAAATCAAAAGCGCTGATCTGATGACGTCCTCTTCAAAATCCGATCAAAAATCACCTCCACCTTCAGGCCAGGTGCGTGTTGCGGTGATGTTGGCCACGGCTTTGCCGTTTGATGATGGTTGTCTGGATTACCGTTTTGATGCGCGAGATGCTCCTGTAAATGGCAAGCCGGTGATCGGTCAGGTGGTGGCGGTGCCCTTGGGCAATCGAACAGTCCTGGGGGTGATCACCGCTGTCGTGAAGGGCGATGTTGATGATCCGCGGCTGAAATCCATCTCCGCTTATGCTGATTTGCCGCCACTTTCTTCAGCCCTCATGCAATTTGTCCGATGGGTGGCGGGTTGGACCATGGCGCCAGTGGGCGCGGTGCTGAAAATGGTTTTGCCGGTAAAGGATGCGTTATTGCCGCCGCGCGGGGTGCAGGGCTGGGTTGTGGCCGACGATTATGCCGAAGACCATGCCGACGATCATAATGCCGCTGGTTTGAGCGATAAACGCCAGCAGGTTATCTCGGCGCTAAAGGATATGCCCCCGATGACAACGCGGGAGGCGGCTATTTTTGTTGGGGTAAGCCCTGCGCTGATCACCGCCATGGGGCGTGACGGCGTTCTTCAGGCGGTGACCATAACAGGCGAAAGCGGCAATAATCATCGGCCTGCTCTAGGGGAAGAAACGCCGCAAGCCATGGACTTAACCCCGGCGCAGAGTGAAGCCGCGCGCGCGGTAAAATCAGCGTTATCAAAGGGCGGGTTTCAGCCGTTTGTTCTTGATGGCGTCACGGGATCAGGCAAAACCGAAGTGTATTTTGATGCTATTGCGGCTTGCCTTGAACAGGGTCAGCAAGCGCTCATCCTATTGCCGGAAATTGCCTTATCGCCGGCGATGGAAAAACGCTTTCAGTCGCGCTTTGGGGATGCGCCGGTGCTGTGGCATTCGGGATTAACCCCAGCGCAACGTCACCGTGCCTTTCGGCGGATCGCTCAAGGCAAGGCAAAAGTTGTGATTGGCGCGCGATCGGCGTTGTTTTTGCCCTATCAGCATTTGGGGCTGATCACCGTCGATGAAGAGCATGATCAATCCTATAAGCAAGATGATCATGTGGCGTATCAAGCGCGGGATATGGCGGTTATGCGCGCCAAAACTGAACATATCCCCATTATTCTTGCTTCGGCGACCCCATCGCTGGAAACCGAAGTCAATATTGATCAAGGGCGATATCAACGCCTTGAATTGACCGAACGGGTTGGCTCAGCCGCTTTGCCGGTGATGACCATGATTGATTTGCGGCGAGACCCTCCGCCGCGCCAGCATTGGTTGGCGCCAGGGCTGGTCAAAGAAATCGAAACAGTTTTGGCGGAAGGCAAGCAAAGCCTGTTGTTTTTGAACCGTCGTGGTTACGCGCCATTGACGCTGTGCCGCACCTGCGGTGAACGCGTGACCTGCCCGCAATGTTCGGCATGGTTGGTAGCACATAAACGTGATCACGCCTTGCATTGCCATCATTGTGGGCATCGCACCCGTATGCCTGAAGCCTGCCCCAATTGCGAAACCGAAGCCAGTCTTGTTCCTTGCGGGCCAGGCGTCGAACGGCTGAGCGATGAGGTCAGCCGCCTTTTCCCAGACGCGAAGCAAGCGGTGCTGTCATCGGATTTGGTGGCAACACCAAAAGCTTTGGCGGCGTTTACCGATGCCGTGCTATCCGGGCAAGTCGATATTATCATAGGCACCCAGATGATCACCAAAGGTCATCACTTCCCTGATCTGAAACTGGTGGGAGTCGTTGATGCTGATCTTGGGCTAGCAGGGGGCGATTTACGCGCCGCGGAAAACACATGGCAAATGATGGTGCAGGTGGCGGGGCGTGCTGGTCGGAGTGGTGAAGAAGGCAAGGCTATTTTGCAAACCATGGCGCCCGAAACGCCGGTATTCAAAGCTTTGATCGAAGGTGATCGCTCGGCTTTTCTTGCGGCTGAAAAAAAGGCGCGACAAGAGGCTGGAATGCCTCCTTATGGGCGCTTGGCGACCATCACGCTTTCGTCCCGCGATGACACGAAATTGCGCGAATCAGGGCAAATCATGGCGCAAGCAAAGCCAAATTTTCATGGCGTGAGCATCCTTGGCCCTGCGCCAGCGCCCATGGCCTATCTCAGAGGGCGTCACCGCCTTCGATTTTTGATCAAGGCCGAACGTGGCGTGGACTTGCAAAAGATCATCGCAGATTGGCGAAATGCCGTTAATTTAGGGTCAAGTATCCGATGTCAGATCGATGTTGACCCCTATCATTTTATGTAAGGGCTTTCTGATGATGGCGTTGGATTTGCGCCATGGTTGGGCAATTTGCCACGCCCGTATTTTTTGTCCCCCTCAAGGCTTGCTTAAGATCACCGACTATGTTAGCAACCATTCCAGTATTCGGACATG
>CAYNQW010000011.1:0-23924 GCA_964399415.1 uncultured Hyphomicrobiales bacterium | reverse complement strand
GCTGATGGCCAAATATCCCCGCAAGGGTCCAGCTCAACGCCGCCGCCAGCGCCAAGAGCGCCGAAAGATCAAGGCCGATCATTTATACCGCCGCCAGCGCTGCGTTGAGGTCATCGATCAAATCACCGGCGTATTCAAGCCCCACCGACAGGCGAATGACGCCATCGCCAATGCCCATGGCATCACGTTCGTCTTGTGTTTGCGACGAATGCGTGGTGGTCGCGGGATGGCAAGCCAGGGATTTCGAATCCCCCAAATTGTTTGATATATCAATCAACTCAAGGCGATTCAGCATCGTAAAAGCCGCGTCTTTGCCGCCCTTGACGCTGAAACTTACAATCGTGCCGCCATGGCGCATTTGTGTTGTTGCCAATTCATATTGCGGATGATTGGGGTGATGAGGATAGCGCACCAGATCAATCTTAGGGTGATGAGCCAAAGCGTTAGCGATCGCCATGGCATTTTCGGTTTGACGATCAATCCGAAGCGCCATGCTGTCGAGGGATTTTAAGATGAGCCATGCGTTGAAACTGCTGATTGATGGGCCTGTTTGCCGATAAAATTTCAGCATCTGGCCTTCGATCAAGTCTTTTGAACCGAGGAGCGCGCCTGCCATCACGCGGCCATGGCCATCGTGATGCTTGGTCAGGGAATACATGACCAGATCAGCGCCTAATTCCAACGGCGATTGCCCTGTTTGCGTGGCAAAGACATTATCAACCACCACCAACGCGCCCGCTTCATGCGCCATTGCCGCGACCGCCTTCAAATCAACCAAATCGAGCATCGGGTTGGATGGGGTTTCCATGAAGACCATTTGCGTTGGCTTTGCCAAAGCCGCCTGCCATGCAGACAAATCCGTGCCATCGACAAATTCCCGTTCAATGCCCCATTTGGGTAGAATTTGATCAATCACCGCATAACACGCGCCAAAAAGCGCACGGCTGGCCACAATGCGATCACCAGATTTTAATTGGCTGGCAACCGCCATAAACATCGCCGCCATGCCTGTGCCCATGGCGAGGCAGGATTCCGCGCCTTCGAGCGCGGCGAGGCGTTTTTGCAACATCGCCACGGTAGGATTGCCGTAACGCGAATACACAAACCGATCCAGATCACCGGCAAAAGCCGCGGCGGCCTCTTCGGCGGTGTCATAGACATAGCCCGAATTCAAATACAACGCTTCGGACGTTTCCTGATGGGAGGTGCGGTCAAGACCACCTCGCACCGCAAGCGTATCTTTATGCCAAGATTTTTTCGTCATGATCGGGCTTCTTCAAAACAGGGTAAGACCTGTCCTAAGGCCTCGGCGCGTGCTTTGCAAGAATTCTTTGCAGGGTTCGACGGTGTAATTTCAGCCGGCGGGCGGTTTCCGAAACATTGCGCCCGCATTGTTCATAAACCCGCTGGATATGCTCCCAACGCACGCGATCCGCCGACATGGGGTCTTCTGGCGGTGGCGGGATGCTGTCGCCTTGTTGCAACAAGGTTGCCGCAATCGCGTCAGGGTCAGCCGGTTTCGGCAGATAATCCACCGCGCCTGCTTTGACCGCCGCCACGGCAGTGGCGATATTGCCAAAACCCGTGAGCATCACAATGCGGCAATGCGGCTGTTTTTCATGCAGCGACGATACGATCTCAAGGCCATTGCCATCTTCAAGTTTCATATCAAGAACCGCGTGGGTGAGCCGTTGCTGGTCAATGATGTGATTGGCCGATTCGACCCCCTCGGCATCAAACACGGTAAACCCTCGACGCTCCATCACCCGCGCCAAACGGCCACGCAAGGGCGCGTCATCATCCACAATCAGCAGCGTCATGTTTTCAGCGGTCAGGGTCATCATGGTCTCATTCGCAGTGTTCTTTTAATATATAGAATGAAACTCAAAAGACGCAATGCTTGAAGGCGGATTGATTAAGGCGAACGGTTGCCGCGCGTCCCGGCGCTGTCAATCGCCTGCCGCGGGTAAATGACGGTTACCCGCGCGCCGCCGCCTTTGCGGTTAACCAATTGCACCCGTCCACCAAGATTTTCAACCATGGTTTTGGCAATAAAAACCCCAAGCCCCATATGCCCATCATTGCCGCCGCGACTGCTGTTATACGGCTCACCCAAGCGTGAGAGAATAGATGATTGGAATCCAGGCCCATCATCGTCAATTTGTATTGTCAGGGTTTTGTCATCCCAAGTGATCGCAATTCGCACTTCATCCTGGGTGAATTGGCCAGCGTTATCCACCAAGGTTTCGAGCGAATGCAAAAGGTCCGGCCGCCAAATGACCATCGGCTCTTTGCTGTCATCCATCGCTTCACCGGTAATGGAGATTTGCGATCGGATATCTTCAAAGCGATTGTCCAACAGACTCGACACCAAGGCGGTGATGGGCATGGGATCATCGGTTTCTTCACCCAAACTAATGGCGTCTTGATTGAGTTCAGCAAGAATTTGTCGGCAGCGTTCGGTTTCGGTTTTCAACAAAGCAAGGTCTTCGGTGATCGCCGCATAATCCTTTTTTGGATCAAGATGGCTTAATTCATGGGCGATTAAGGTGATGGTGTTCAAGGGCGAGCCTAATTTATGCGCCGCCGCTGTTGCCAAACTGCCCAGCGCCACCATTTGCTGTTCCTGCGCCATGATCAACCGTGCTTCGGTCAAGCCGCGCGCCAGATTGCGCGATTGGCGCGAGATCATGCCGGCATAAAGCGCGATGAAAATCGTCGTTAAAACCAGCGCCACCCACAGCCCTATGATATAGAGTTGGGGCAGATCAGGCATCGCCTCATCCCACGGCAGTGGTTGATGATAAACCGTTAGAAGGCTGGCCATGGCGACCACCACCGCCACCAGTCCAATCGTATGCCGCGATGGCAACACCGTAGCTGATACCGTTACCGGTGCCAAAAACATAATCGCAAACGGATTGATCAAACCGCCCGTCCAATACACCAGCACCGCCAACTGCACGCTGTCAAAAACCAGCAGGCCAAAAACCCGATTGACGCTGAGATTATCGCTAGGCTGCGCGGCAATTTTTTGGATGATTCCCACCGCCGCGGATGCGCCAATCACCCCTAAGCACGGCCATAACGGCAGATCAAATCCAAAGCCAAATTGCACCGTGAGAATCGCCAGCGCTTGCCCAAACAACGCCATCCAGCGGATGTTTTCCAGCACCGCGTTGCTGACCAATTTGGTGGCGTTGATTTGAGCAAAGGCGCTATCCGGCATGTTATGGCTTACTCCCCATAAAGATGCCGAAGAGCCGCCCCCTTCGCCCTTTAGACATCGAGATTGGCAACCTTAAGGGCATTGGTCTGAATGAAGTTCCGGCGTTCTTCCACCGCTTCGCCCATGAGGGTGGAGAACGCTTCTTCAGCGTCTTCTTCGTGATCAATCCGCACTTGAAGCAAAGTGCGTTGATTCGGGTCAAGCGTGGTTTCCCATAACTGTTCTGGATTCATTTCCCCCAGCCCTTTATAGCGCGCCACTTGCGCCCCTTTACGGCCATAGGCAAAGACTGTTTCCACCAATCCAACCGGGCCATGGATGATGGTGTCTTGCTGATTGGCCTCTAATCGAGGCGGGCGGGCAAAATGTTCTTGGAGCATCGGCGCCATCTCATCGAGGCGGCGGGCTTCTTCGGTCGCCAGAATACGCCGCGACAATTGATAGCGTTCGGTGACGCCGCGCAAGGTGCGGGATATTTCCATCACACGCTGGCCATCTTCGCCGCCATCAACCATCACTCCTTGCCATCCTCTTTCTAAGGGATCGCTCAAACTTTCCAAGCGATGGGCAAGGTATTCAGCGGCTTCCGCATTGCCAATGGCTTCGGGGTTTAGCAAGCCTGCGATTGACGCTTGTTCCACCACCGCAACCGAGCCAACGCTTCGCGCCAAGGAATTGATGCAACGCATTGCCGCGCCAGCATCCGTGACCAATTGCGACAAGTCCTGACCCGTCACTTGACTGCCATCGGCGGCGGTTAGAACCGCGTCTTTTAATCCTGCTTCTTGCAAATACACATCCAAGGCGCGTTGATCTTTAAGATACACTTCCGATGAGCCGCGCTTGGCTCGGAACAATGGCGGCTGAGCAATATAAAGATAACCTTTTTCAATCAACGGCTTCATATGGCGGAAGAAAAAGGTCAATAGCAGCGTGCGAATATGACTTCCATCGACATCAGCATCGGTCATGATCACAATTCGATGATACCGCGCTTTGGCAGGGTCAATATCGGCGTTGCCAACCCCCGCGCCAATCGCGGTGATCAATGTGCCCAATTCCGCAGAGGATAACATTTTATCGACCCGCGCACGTTCCACATTGAGAATCTTTCCGCGCAACGGCAAAATCGCTTGATTGGCGCGGTCACGCCCTTGCTTGGCGGAGCCGCCAGCGGAGTCACCCTCAACCAAGAAAATTTCAGATTTAGCCGGGTCTTTTTCCTGACAATCGGCCAATTTTCCGGGCAGGCTGGCGATATCCATCACGCCTTTGCGCCGTGTTAATTCCCGGGCTTTGCGCGCCGCTTCTCGGGCGGCGGCGGCTTCGTATGCCTTTGAGACAATTTTCTTGGCTTCTGTGGGATGTTCTTCAAACCATTGCGACAGCGCATCCGCCACCGCTTGCTCAACGATGGGGCGAACTTCCGAAGACACCAATTTATCTTTGGTTTGAGACGAAAATTTTGGGTCTGGCACTTTGACCGATATGATGGCGGTCAGGCCTTCGCGGGCATCATCACCGGATAATTGCACCTTTTCTTTTTTGGCAATGCCGCTTTCCTGCGCGTAATTATTGACGATCCGCGTCAGCGCCGCGCGAAACCCCGCCAAATGCGTGCCGCCATCGCGTTGCGGGATGTTGTTGGTGAAACACAAGGTGTTTTCATGATACGAATCGGTCCATTCCAACGCCAGTTCAACGCCCACGCCATCCTTTTCACTATTGGCCGTGATCGCTTCATGCAGGGCGGTTCGTGATTTATCGATCCAAGTCACAAATTCACGCAAGCCCCCTTCGTAATGAAAGGTGCTGACCACCTGTTCGGCTTGGCGATCATCGGTGAGGCGGATATTGACGCCTGAATTAAGAAACGCCAATTCGCGCAACCGATGTTCCAGCGTGCCAAAATCAAATTCAGTTTTGGTAAACGTGTCCGTCGAGGGCAGAAAAGTGACTTCTGTTCCCGTTTGATCGCCACATTCCCCGACCACTTCTAGCGGGGCTTGGGATTCGCCGTGAACAAAATTAATGGCGTGTTTTTTGCCGTCACGATAAATCGTCATTTCAAGCGATGCCGACAGCGCGTTCACCACAGAGACGCCTACCCCATGCAGCCCCCCCGAAACTTTATAGGAATTGTTGTCAAACTTCCCGCCTGCGTGAAGCTGCGTCATGATCACTTCGGCGGCGGAGATGCCTTCTTCGGGGTGAATATCAGTGGGGATGCCGCGACCGTTATCGGTGACGGTCACCGACCCATTGCCGTTTAAGATCACTTGCACCAAATCACAATGCCCTGCCAAGGCTTCATCAATGGCGTTATCCACAACTTCATAAATCATGTGATGCAAGCCTGATCCATCATCGGTATCGCCAATATACATCCCCGGGCGTTTCCGCACCGCGTCCAGGCCGCGAAGGACTTTGATGGAATCCGCATCATAGGCGTCACTCGCACCTGATGCTTGTGGATCAATAGGGGTCTCTTCGCTCATCATGAACTCCTTACAACGGCAGGAAAGTAAGGTTCACCCTTGGCTTCCCCCGCATCAACAAAGACAAAAGACGGTTGTCCCGGCATATCAGCAAACATTGCCGCATCTGTGCCGCTAAACCAGACCTGACCAGACAGGTTGGTGGTCAAATCAAATAAACTGCGCCGCCGCGCCTCATCGAGATGTGAGACAATATCGTCAAGCAACAACAAGGGTGGCCGCTTTAACCGTTTGGATTGAAGCCTTGCATGGGCAAGGATGACCGAAATGACCAAGGCTTTTTGTTCACCCGTGGAAGACATATCAGCATCTTGACCTGTGCCGGAATGGCTCACCACCAAAAGGCTATTCATGGGCCCCGGCATTGTTGCCGTTCCGTTCAAACGATGGCGGCGTGCTTCACCGCGAATGCGGTCTTCTGCATCCACCGCCGGCATGGTCGCCAACCAATCTTCCGCATCGCCTTCAAGCCTAAGCCTTGCGGCGGGGAAGGTTGGCCATGGGCTGGCCGCTTCGATATCCAGCGCTTCAACCAAGGCTTGACGGGCGGCGATGATCGCCATTCCGCTTTCCGCCAATTGCGCTTCTAGCGCTTCAAACCAATGCTGATCACCATGGTTTTCTTCCATCAGTCGATTGCGCTGACGATAGGCTTTTTCGTAACGCTGGATTCGCCCCGCATGCGCCGGATCAAATGCGATCACCAAGCGGTCAAGAAAACGCCGCCGTTCCGATGGCGCGGCGGCCAAAACGCCATCCATATCCGGCGTCAACCAAGACACCGCCAAATGTTCCGCGAGCGCGGCTTGCGATGAAAATTCGCCGTTAATTTTGATCACCCGCCGCCCGGCTTCGCCATGATCCTGCGGCAAGGTGCCGGTTCCCAAAGACAATGGCGCATCATCGGTGATCAACTGCGCCGATACCGACCAAGCAAGCGAAGCCGCCATCTCAGGGTTAGCCTTGCCTGATCCGCGTCCCGGCAGCAAATCAGCCTTAGCCCGCCGCAACCCACGCCCCGGCGCCAGCAATGATAACGCTTCCAGCATATTGGTTTTGCCCGCGCCATTTGGTCCAACCAAGACTATCGACACAGGCTCATTCGGAAAATCCAAATCAAGCGATTGGTAATTGCGAAAATTGTTCAGCCGCAGTTTCGTGATCGCCAAAGCAGTCGCAGGCGGACGAGAAGCGGCTATCGCGGA
The DNA here is from genome assembly GCA_964399415.1 of uncultured Hyphomicrobiales bacterium. GTDB lineage: Bacteria > Pseudomonadota > Alphaproteobacteria > Puniceispirillales > UBA1172 > JAGWAQ01. Next base: position 16,992 of record CAYNQW010000011.1, on the reverse strand, counting down.
TGGATGCGAAACCAACACGGTGGCGTTAGACCCTCATCGGCATCAAAACAAACAAATTAGCATCATCGCCCGGCGCACGGATAACCGTGGGCGCCGACGCATCTGATAGGGCAAACTCCATCATATTGCCATCAATCTGGGCGGCGATATCCATCAAGTATCGGGCGTTGAAGCCAATTTCGATATCGGCACCATCATATTGCACTTCCAGTGTTTCGACGGCGCTGGCGGCATCTGGACTGGTGGCCGAAAGCGTCAAAGAACCTGGCGTCAATTTCATCTTGATGGATCGAGTTTTTTCAGCCGATATGGTGGACACGCGGTCAACCGAATCCTTAAAACTAGCCACCGACACTTGCATGATGTGGTTGTTTTCTGTGGGGATGACCCGCTGATAATCTGGGAATGTGCCGTCGATTAACTTCGTGGTGACCTCCACCGCTCCAAAACGGAAACGGGCGCGGCTATCGCTCAAGCCAATTTGAACATCGCCTTCAAACTCGTCGATTAACTTGCTCATCTCACCCACGGCTTTTCGCGGCACGATCACCGAAGGCATCATTTCAGCATTGGCCGGCATATCCATCTGCGACCGCGCCAAACGGTGGCCATCGGTCGACACCGCCCGCAGCATATGACCATCGGCCAAATGCAAATAAATCCCATTGAGGTAATAACGGGTTTCTTCAGTCGACACGGCAAAGCGGGTGTTTTCGATCAAAGCCTTCAATTCAGCGGCGGCGAGGGTAAACTCGCACGCCATGGGAGCGGTGCTGATCGCAGGGAAATCATCCACGGGTAAAGTCGGCAGGTTAAAACTGGACCGACCCGCGCTGATTTGAACCTGACCTTCACCGCCAGCGTTGATTTCAATTTCCGCGCCATCGGGCAATTTTCGGACAATTTCATAAAGCAATTGCGCCGGCGTCGTGATGGTGCCGGGCTCAATCACCGCGGCGGCAACAGATTCGACAATATCCATATCCATATCGGTGGCGGTGAGGGCCAATTGCCCATCTTCCGCCTTCAGCACAACATTCGATAGAACTGGAATGGTGTTGCGGCGTTCAACAACGCTTTGGACGTGACCAAGAGGTTTGATGAGCATGGCGCGATCAATGGTCAATTTCATGGCTATATCCCTTCAGGGTTTCTTTTGTCTTTTCGTTCATATCCGTGCAGGCTTGGCCGTCCATCGCTGAAATTCAGCAGGAAAGCGCTGTTGACGATGCGTTACCGCGCGATGATGGCGGCCTTGCAACACCGATCAGACCACGCCTGAAACCATCATCTCCCCATCGTGATCAATGGGGCGCTTTAACCCTATGCCAACAGACACAACCAATCACGTCTACACCCACTAAATATAGCATATCTTGCTACATAAACACCAGAATATTGTGGAAAAATGATGTCTTTAGGGATGAATATTAACCGGCATTCAGAAGCGATTTTAGGATTTTAAGATCATCGCTGATATGCTGGTCTTCGATCAGCATTTTTTCGATCTTACCGACCGCGTGCATCACCGTGGTGTGATCCCTGCCGCCAAAATATTGGCCAATTTCAGGATAAGAATTCGAGGTTAGATTCTTCGCCAAATACATCGCCACTTGGCGAGGATGCACAATATTGCGCGACCGGCGGCGGGAATGCATTTCATCAAGCCGAATGTTGTAATGCTTTGCCACTTCACGCTGAATTTCAGCAATGGACACTTGCCTGGTGCTGGCGCGCAGCACGTCACCCAAAACATCGTAAATGCTGTCGATGGTGATGGGCGCGTTGATCAGCGTCGAATATGCCGATAAGCGATTGAGCGCACCTTCAAGTTCGCGGACATTGGTGGTGATTTTATGCGCCAAGAATTCAATTACGTTTTGCGGCAGATCAAGGTCTTGCTGTTCGGCTTTTGCCTGCAAAATGCCAACGCGCAATTCAAATGTGGTGGGGTGAATATCAGCCACCATCCCCCAATTGAGGCGTGAACGAAGGCGTTCTTCCATGCCCGATAAATCCATCGGCGATTTATCGGCGGAAATGATGATCTTTTTGTTTTGATCAATCAGCGCGTTAAAAGTGTGAAAAAATTCTTCTTGGGTGGAATCTTTGCCGCCAATGAATTGCACATCATCAATCATCAAGACATCAATCGACCGAAACTCTTCTTTGAATTGAGTCGTGTTGCGATGCCGCAAGGCTTTAATGAAGCGGTGCATAAACACTTCAGCCGATAAATACACCACCCGCCGTTTCGGGAAGCGTTCGCGCATCTCCCAGCCGATGGCATGCATCAAATGCGTTTTGCCCAAACCAACCCCGCCATAGAGGAACAATGGGTTAAACACTGGGCTTTCGGTTTCCGCCATGCGTTTGGCGGCGGCGAAAGCAAAATTGTTCGGGCCGCCCACCACAAAATTAGAAAAGGTCAGGCGTGGGTCTAACCGGCCGCCCCAATCATCATAAGCGTCAATAGGCGCGCCTTGGTCTTTGGCGTGATTGATTTCAACTTTTGCCGCGTGATCTCTGTCGGTGAAATCTTGTTCGCTGGCGCGTATCGGATGCGAAGGGATTGCCGCTTGATGGCGCATCACCTCAACATGGATGGCGGTAATGTTATTCCACTCCACCCCGCAATTGGCGCGGATACGATCGGCGAATTGGCTCATCACCCGTGTTTTGGTCAATTTCGATTCGGTGGCCAAATACACAACTCCCGCTTCAATCCGGATCAATTTAAGAGGCTTGACCCAGCTCTTCCAGATGGTGTCACCCAGTTCTTGCTTGAGCCGTGATTGGATGCGCGTCCATTCTTCGCGCATGGTTTCTCGATGTTCAGGAGTAAAGGTTGTTGTGTCTTCAGTCATGTCAACCAAACTCCGGTCAAAAGGTTAGGGTTCATCAATATTACTATCGACGATATACGCAACGATGGTTGCGGGGGCGATCACGCCAAATGGGGAGCCTGATCAAAATGAGTGGGAGATCATGGGCGTAAAAAATATTTTCGCCAACACGATATGTGATCCACCGATCCCTTATATTCATCAATGGTGGCGGTGACTTCAAGTGCGAATATTGCCCAAAGTCAGATTTTTTGCTGTCAATCATTTTCTTTGATTTTGTTTTGAGGCAATCCCTTCTTTTTTTTGATTTTTTCAAAAAAATTTTTTGTGTAGGCTTGGTCAATTTTTTGTGAACTCCCCGCTGAGGCGATCTAAGATCACGCTGATTTTTTCGTCTATTTTCATGAAATTGTTTATTTTCAATACCCGAATCGGTTTTGTTAAGACAAGGCATCAGGTTTGACCCTTAATCATTGTTTTTTGATTCGGCATGATTCGCTTGGCTTGATTCGGCCACAAAAAAACGCCCCTAGGGGGCGTTCTCGACCACTGCCATTGCAGTAGGGTTTATTTAAGCGGCCAGTGCTTTGATCCGAGCTGAGAGGCGGGACAATTTACGGGCAACAGTGTTCTTATGCAAAACGCCGTGGGTTACGCCGCGATGCATTTCAGGCTGAGCCGCTTTGAACGCGTTGCGCGCATCTTCAGCATTGCCGGTGGCAATGGCTTCTTCAACTTTTTTCACAAAAGTTCTGATGCGGCTGCGGCGATTGCTGTTTACTTCATTAAAAGCGTCGTTACGACGAATACGCTTTTTTGCAGACTTATGGTTAGCCATGTGGCGATCCTGTTTCTGTCATTAAAATAAGGGCTGAACCGTGGGTAACGATCATCGGTGGCATCTTATGCCTGATATTCAAGCGAATTGTCAAGCGCTTTAGCGAATTTCCTTTATACGCGCTTCTGGTTGTAAATCTGCCCTTAATAATCTGCTCGTGACGCTTGCTGGGGCTTAGCGTTGACAATCCGAGCAATAAAAACTGGCGCGCCCGGTCTGGCGAATCATTTTAATCGGCTTTGCGCAATGCGGACAAGGTTGGTCTTCCTTACCATATACATTGAGCTGCTGAACAAAATAACCGATTTCACCCCCCGGTTGCACGTGATCGCGCAAAGATGTGCCGCCCGCGTCAATGGCTTTGTTGAGCACCGTTTGAATGCTGTCCTTTAACCCCTCAAGGCGCATGAGGCTGACGCTTCTTGCCGCACGTTTTGGGGAAATCCCTGCTAGAAACAGCGCTTCGCTGGCATAGATATTGCCGATCCCAGCGATGATCCGCTGATCGAGCAGGGTTGATTTGATGGGCGCTGATTTTCCTTGGAACTGCTCTTTCATGTACTCGGCGCTAAACGCGTTGCCCAAAGGCTCCACCCCCATCTTATTGATCAATGGATGCTGTTCATCCGCGCCGAAGGCGGTGATTTGCACGCCGCCAAACCGTCTTGGGTCATTCAGCACCACGGTGTTTTCTCGCTGGTCTTGGCGCATCACGCCTAAGATCAAGTGATCGTGTTTTTGTGCTTCTGGCGTCATCTGTTTTGGATAAATCCGCACCGAGCCTGACATGCCCAAATGAAGGATCATGGTGACACTAGCAGTTTTGCCTTTGCCGCAATCCATTAAGATATATTTGCCGCGCCGCCTGAGGTTATGAATGGTCAGCCCTGTCAATTGGGCGTCGATATCCTCTGGGATAGGCCAGCGCATGGTCTTTCCGGATTGGCGGACTGATGTGATCTCGCCGCCTAAGGCATGGTCAGCAATCGCCCGTTTGACGGTTTCTACTTCTGGCAATTCCGGCATTTGTTTTTCCCTTTCTGGCTCTGCCCTGATATAAAGCCTTCATGATGGAAAAATCCAGACCTCAAATTGATCCTGATCAGCCGATTGACTTTGGCAGTGAGACCATACGCGCCGAAGAAAAGCAGGGGCGCGTTCGTGCGGTTTTTGATCGCGTCGCGTCATCCTATGATGTCATGAATGATGTCATGTCGCTTGGTATTCATCGGCTCTGGAAAGATACCCTCATCTCAATGATTGCGCCCCAGCCGCATCACCACCTGATTGATTTGGCGGGCGGCACCGGTGATATCGCTTCGCGCTTCCTTAAACGTGGCGGCGGCAGTGCCACCATCGTTGATATTAATGTTGAAATGATGTTAGCGGGACGGTCGCGTCCTGATTTGCAATCGCTTTCGCATCTCAATTGGGTGGCGGGCAATGCTGAAATGATTCCATTTGCCGATGCCAGCGCGGATGTGGTGACGATTGCCTTTGGCCTTCGCAACGTGACGGATCGCCAAACCGCCATTGGCGAGGCCTTTCGGGTGCTTAAGCCAAATGGCCGTTTTTATTGCTTAGAATTTTCCCATGTTGAACTGCCGCCATTGGCAAAACTTTATGATGTTTGGTCATCCTTCTTGCCTGGTTTTGGTCAATTGATTGCCCGCGATTCGGATTCCTACCGTTATTTGGTGGAATCGATTCGGCGCTTTCCGCCTCAAGATGAACTGGCCGCCATGTTTGCCGCCGCCGGTTTTGCTCGCGTCAAATACCGCAATTTTAATCACGGGATCGCCGCGGTGCATTGCGGCTGGAAACTCGACTGATGCTCAAGATGATCATTCGACTGCCTTGGGTCGCGTGGCATTTAAGCCGCGGCGGCATTTTTGGTCATCTTTCTGGGGTGCTGCTTTTCCCGCCATGGCTTCGCCGGTTGATGATTGTTCTTAATCGGCTGATGGCCACCCGAAATCCCGAACGCCCGGGGATAGCCTTGGCGCAAGCGTTAACCGCCCTAGGCCCCGGCTTTATTAAATTCGGCCAAGCGCTGTCGACACGTTCTGATTTGATGGGGGCTGATGTGGCGCGTGATCTCGCCACGCTACAAGATCAATTGCCAGCTTTTCCCGGCGCAACCGCAAGGCGTATCCTTGAGCGTGAATTTGCCGCCCCTCTTGATACGGTGTTTGCTGATTTTAACGACACCCCCGTGGCGGCGGCCTCCATCGCGCAGGTGCATTTCGCCACTTTATCCAATGGTCGCGACGTGGCGGTGAAAATTCTTCGCCCGGGCATTCGCGCTAGGATGGATCGCGATATTGCTTTTTTTGGGGCAATCGCGCGGCTGGTCGAAGCCATCGCTCCCGCCACCAAACGGCTTAAATTAGTCGAAGCGGTTGCTCAATTTGCCCATTATTCTGATGTTGAATTGGACCTTCGACTTGAAGGCGCATCCGCCAGCAAATTGCGCGACAATCACCGCGATGACGATGGCATCTATGTGCCGAGCATCGAATGGCCGCTGACCACCGAAGAAGTCTTGGTCATGGAACGTGTCCACGGCACGCGGATTGATGACCGTCAAGGGCTGATCGCCAAAGGCCACGATATTGATGCCATAACCGCCATTGCCGCAAAGTGCTTTTTCTTTCAAGTGTTCCGCGATGGCTTCTTTCACGCCGATATGCACCCGGGCAATATTTTTATCCGCGATGATGGTGTTTTAATTCCTATTGATTTTGGCATCATGGGCGATTTAAGCGTGAAAGATCGGTTGTTCTTAGCGCAATTGCTCAACGCCATTTTGGATCGTGATTATGATACCGTGGCGCAGCTTCATCGCGACGCGGGCATGATCCACCCGCAAGTGCCGGTGCATGGGTTTGCCCAAGCGATTCGCGCCGTTGCCGAACCGGTGATGGATCAGCCCATGGGCAAAGTTTCCCTAGGCGCGGTTTTAGGGCAAATTTTTGGTTTAGCCCGGCGCTATGATGTTGAGGTGCAACCGCAATTCACTTTGTTGCAGAAAACCATGGGCATGGCGGAAGGCGTTGGGCGGCAATTGAACCCTGATGCCAATATGTGGCCAATCGCCCGTGATCTTGCGTCAGAATGGGCGGAAGATCAGGGCGGAATGCTGGCGCAAATCAGTGCGATTGCCGATAAAGCCTTGGCTTTTGGCATGAAATTACCAGATTTGCTTGATCGTGCCGAAACCATCCTCAATCGCCTTGACGATGAACCTGAGCCGCCTAAACCAACCCATCATTTTCTATGGGTGGTGGCGATTGGCACTTTATCTGGCGTTATCTTCGGTTTTTTCATCATATAATTCACAATTTGTGAATATTGAATTAAATACTTGTCACAAATTGTGAAATAATTATACTAATTCCATGAATATTGATGAGATCATTGATAAACTTGGTGGCGCGTCCGCGGTGCAGGCTTTGCTTGGCGTCGGCCCGAGCGCGGTGAGCAATTATCGGTTGCGCGGGGCTTTTCCGGAATACGCCCGAGTGCGAATCTGGCAAGCGCTCAAAGCCCGGGGGATTCATGTTGACCCCGAAACCCTAAGCCCGCAAGACCAACCAACCAAAGCCATCGCGCCATCGGGCAATGGACTGACGACCATGGGCGCAAGCGGGCAACCGCGGGTTTTGCTGATCATCAGCGGCGGCATCGCGGCGTATAAAGCCTTGGAACTCATCCGCCGGATGAAAGATAAAGGCTGGGCCGTGCGGTGCATCCTCACCAAAGGCGGCGAGCAATTCATCACCCCTTTATCGGTGGGCGCGCTTTCTGGCGATCATGTCTATACCGAATTGTTTTCGCTCACCGATGAAGCGCAAATGGGGCATATCCGTCTTGCCCGCGACACTGATGTGGTGATTGTCGCGCCGGCGAGTGCCAATATCATGGCGCGGGTGGCGCATGGCATGGCCGATGACCTTGCCACCACCGCGATATTAGCCACTGGTGCGCCGATCTTGATTGCCCCCGCCATGAATCCATTTATGTGGGCGAATCCCGCCACCCAAGCCAATGCCGCATTGCTGAAATCTCGCGGCATGGTTTTTGTGGGGCCCGATAGCGGTGACATGGCTTGCGGCGAAGACGGCGCCGGGCGTTTGGCCGAAACCGCATCTATCTTGGAGGCCGCAGAACGCATGCTGCCCGGCAAAGGTCGGCTCAACGGCAAGCGGGTGGTGGTCACGTCAGGCCCCACCCATGAGCCGATTGACGGGGTGCGCTATATCGCCAACCGATCTTCTGGCAAGCAAGGCCACGCCATCGCGGAAGCCTTGGCGCGGGAAGGCGCAAAAGTCACCTTGATTTCAGGTCCGGTTGATCAGCCGCCGCCACCAGCGGTGCAAGTGGTGGCTGTGACCACCGCTCAAGATATGCTGGATGCGACTTTGGCCGCTTTGCCAGCCGATATTGCCATCTGTGCCGCCGCCGTGGCGGATTGGGCGGTGGATGGCGCGGGATCATCAAAATTAAAGAAAACCGATGGTGCTCCCCCGCAACTGACCTTTAAGGAAAACCCTGATATTCTGGCCACCATCAGCCGCCATAAAACCCGGCCACGCTTGGTGATTGGCTTCGCCGCTGAAACCGATCAAGTGGTGTCTTACGGGGAGGCCAAACGCGCCCGCAAAGGGTGTGATTGGATTCTCGCCAATGATGTCGGTTCCGATCAACCTGTTTTTGGCGCCGATGACAATCAAGTGCATCTGATCACCGATCACGGCAGCACCGCTTGGCCAAGGATGTCAAAACGCGAAGTTGCCAATACCCTGACCGAAGCCATCATCAAGGAGTTTGCATCATGACCACATTGCCCATGACGAAGGCTGTTCCATTGCCGGTTGTTCAACTCGATCACGCTCAAGGCTTGCCTTTACCGGCTTATGCAACGTCTGGTTCTGCGGGGATGGATGTTGTGGCGGCGATTGATGACCCGATTCTGATCGCCCCTCAAGACCGCTTGGCCATTCCCACTGGCTTAAAAATGGCCATCCCCATGGGTCATGAAATTCAGGTGCGCCCTCGTTCTGGGTTGGCGCTCAATCAAGGGCTGACCGTTGCCAATGCCCCGGGCACCATCGACAGCGATTATCGCGGGGAAATCAAGGTGATTGTTATTAACTTGGGCAAAGAGCCTGTGGAAATCACGCGCGGCATGCGGATTGCGCAATTGGTGCTGGCGCCGGTCACCATGGCAAGGCTTGATCTTGTTGATTCGCTGGATGACACCGCGCGCGGGGAAGGGGGCTTTGGCTCCACCGGCCTTGACGGGTCCAATCAAACCTCCTAGTTCTGGATGAATGATGACGGACAACCCCACCAGCACTGTTCTTGATGATGATCGGTTGCATCGCTTTGCGCGGCAATTAATTTTGCCTGGATTTGACGAAGAACACCAATTGCGATTGGCGGCGACGCATATGCTGATTATTGGCGCGGGCGGGCTGGGCGCGCCGGTGATCCAATATTTGATCGCGGCTGGGATTGGCACATTGACCATCGTGGATGATGATGTGGTTGACCGCTCAAACCTCAATCGTCAGGTTATTCATCCTGAACGTCATATTGATATGCCGAAAGTGGATTCCGCCATTCTCGCCGGTCAAGCCATGGACCAACACATTCAAATCCATGGTCATCGTGGCCGCTTTGATGCGAGCAGCGCCGGAACTCTTTGCCAAGGGGTCGATGTGATTGTGGATGCGTCGGATAATCCCGACACCCGCCTTGCCGCGAATGACGCCGCGCACCATCATCACATCCCGCTGGTTTTCGGAGGCGCGGTTCGCCTTGAAGGTCAGGTGGCGAGTTTCCGCAGTGGCATTGATGCGTCGGCGCCTTGTTATCGTTGTCTTTTTCCTGAAGCGGCGGGGCGCGATCTGGCGCCGGGCTGCAGTGAAGCGGGAATTCTTGGGCCTATCACCGGCGCGGTCGGCAGCATCATGGCCTTGGAAGCCATCAAACAAGCCTTAATGCCAGATCAAGTTTTGGGCAGCACGCTTGATGGTCGGCTGTTGCTCTTTGATGGACGTTATATGTCGACCAGCGTTATCACCGTGACGAAATCAGCCGATTGCCCTTGTTGCGCTTCGACCTGATCAGCCTCGGATTAGATCATCACTTCGATCACGCGATCTGGCGGCGTGTGGCCATCAATAAAAGTCTGGATGTTGATGATCACTTTATCGCCCATGCTGAGACGGCCTTCGATGGTGGCCGAGCCAATATGCGGCAACAGCACGGCGTTTTTTAATTCGAGCAAAAGCGGGTTAATGTCAGGCTCATCTTCATAAACGTCAAGCCCTGCCCCGGCAATGCGTCTCTGCTTAAGCAAATCAGCAAGAGCCGCTTCATCAACCACTTCACCCCGCGAGGTGTTTACCAAATAAGCATGGGGCTGGATCTTCTCTAGTTTTTCCCGCGACAACAAATGGTGGGTGGCTTCTGTATGGGGGCAATTGATGGAAATAATATCCATCCGGCTCAGCATCTGGCCAAGATCATCCCAATGCGTGGCTTCGAGTTCTTGTTCAATGTCGCTATGGACAGGGCGGCGGTTGTGGTAATGGATCGACATGCCAAACCCTTTGGCGCGGCGGGCAATCGCTTGACCGATGCGTCCCATGCCAACAATTCCAAGCCGCTTGCCATTGATGCGGTGGCCGAGCATCCCCGTTGGCGCCCAGCCTGTCCAACCGCCTTGGCGGATCAGCGCATCGCCTTCAGCAATGCGGCGCGGCACCGATAAGATCAAGGCCATGGCGACATCCGCGGTGTCTTCGGTCAATACACCCGGCGTGTTGGTGACGGTGATGCCTGCTTTGCGGGCGGCTTTCAGATCAATATGATCAACCCCTGTCCCAAAGGAAGCGATCAGTTTTAGGTTAGGGCCAGCGGCGGCGATAACATCAGCATCAATGCGATCAGTCACGGTGGGCACCAAGACATGGCATTTCGCCAAAGCAGCTTTTAACTCATCCTGACTAAACGGATGATCATCGGCGTTCAATTGAGCGTCAAACAATTCGCGCATGCGCGTTTCAACAGAATCCGGCAATTTGCGTGTCAATGTGACGAGAGGTTTACCCGATGGCATGGCTCTATACTCTTTCGAAATAAAACGACGGTGTTAAGGGACTTAAAACTTTCCAAAAGGGTTAGCATCAAGGCCAGCAAATGTCCAATAAAACCGTTTTTATGCCAGCCTCTCGCCCGCCTTCAGGGGAAGAAACCTTCAAGACCGCGCAGGCCGATTGTTCCTTGCGTAAAACTCGCCTATAATTCAATCTCAAGACGGAAAGCCTCGATCAACATGGTCAAGATCAACACGAGGATGGTTAGGATGAAACAGGTTTTACAATATATCCTGATTGGGCTTAGCGGTATGTTTGTGGCGATGGGTTCTAGTGTTGCTCAAGACAATCGCATTTCCATTCGCGGCTCTAACCTTGAAATCCCGCGATTTGTGACGCTCAAAACCAATCGCGTCAATATGCGGACAGGTCCAGGCAAAAACTACCCCATTCAATGGCAATATCAACGCCGCAGTCTTCCTGTTAAAGTCGTGGGGGAATTTGACGTATGGCGCAAAGTCACCGATCACGACGGCATCACGGGCTGGATGCATGTTTCGACCCTGTCGCTCAAGCGGGTTGTGATGATTTTAGACACAACGGCAAAGATTCATGCGGAAAACGATAGCGCTTCGAAAACCCGCGCGGTGGCGGAAAAAGGCGTCTTGGCTGAATTGGATTATTGTGAGCCTGAATGGTGTCGCCTCGAAGCCGAAGGCATTGTCGGCTGGGTTCAGCGCAAATCTCTTTGGGGAATTCTAGAGGCTGAAAACTACGGCCAGCCCTAAGGCTGGCCGCGGTGATTATGTTAAAGCGATCAGCAATATTTACGACCGCAGATCAAAACGATCGAGATCCATCACTTTTGTCCAAGCGGCGATGAAATCCTGAACGAATTTATCGTTGTTATCATCTTGAGCATAAACTTCAGCGATAGCGCGCAATTCTGAATTGCTGCCAAAGACCAGATCAATCCGGCTGCCCTTACGCACCGCTTTACCCGTGTTGCGATCAGCAGCTTCATAGGAATTATAGCCTGTCGCCTTCCATGAAACGCTCATGTCCAACAACGTGCTGAACCAAGCGTTGTTCAGGCTTTGGCCATCGCCCCAGACGCCTTCGCCCGTGGAGCTGATGCCCATGGAACGCAAACCGCCGACCAATGCCGTCATTTCAACGGGCGTCAGGTCAAGCAATTGCGCTTTGTCCAACATCATTTCTTCTGGGCTGACGGCGAATTCTTTTTCCGAGTAATTGCGGAAGCCATCGGCACGCGGCTCAAGATAGGCGAAGGAGTCTTGATCCGTGGCATCCTGCGTCGCGTCACCGCGACCTGTGGATACAGCCACGTCAACACCAGAGGCCATTTCAACGCCTGCGGCACCGCCAATCACGATCACATCAGCAAGGCTAGCGTTATTCGCGCTGGCGATGCCTTCATAAACGCCCAGCACTTTGGCCAATTGATCTGGTTTGTTAACCGCCCAATTGTTTTGAGGAGCTAGGCGGATACGCGCACCGTTTGCACCGCCGCGCTTGTCCGAATGGCGGTAGGAAGATGCTGACGCCCAAGCGGTTTCAACCATTTCTTGAAGCGACAAGCCAGAGGCTTTAACCGCGTCTTTAATCGCAGAAACTTCAGCGCCGCTCAAAGACCGGCCTTCAGGGATTGGGTCTTGCCAGATGAAATCTGTTTTAGGGAAATCCCCAGCGGCGTAATTTGTCTTTGGCCCCATATCACGGTGCAAGAGTTTGAACCATGCTTCCGCAAAGGCTTGGCCAAAGGCTTCAGGATCATTGACAAAACGTTCACCAATCTCGCGATAGATTGGGTCTTCTTTGAGCGCCATATCCGCCGTGGTCATCATCGGCGTGACTTTGCCGCTGCCATCGACTTCAGGCGCCATATCCGCTTCATCAATATCGACAGGATGCCAGATATGCGCGCCTGCTGGGCTTTTGGTCAGCGCCCAATCGTATTTATACAAAAGGTTCAGATAGCCCATATCCCATTGCGTTGGGTTGCTGGTCCAAGGGCCTTCGATGCCGCTCGTGATGGTATCAACGCCTTTGCCGGAACCATGACTGCTTGCCCAACCGAAGCCTTGGGCTTCGATGGCCGCGCCTTCCGGTTCTGCGCCAACCGCATCAGCAGGGCCATTGCCATGAGCCTTACCAAAGGTATGACCGCCTGCCACCAACGCAAAGGTTTCAACATCATTCATCGCCATGCGGCCAAAGGTTTCGCGAATATCTTGTGCGGAAAGCAGAGGATCAGGATTGCCATTTGGACCTTCTGGATTGACATAGATCAATCCCATTTGCACCGCCGCCAATGGGTTTTCAAGGTCTTGGCGTGTGCCGCCGTAACGCTTGTCGCCGAGCCATTCGTCTTCAGCGCCCCAGTAAATATCCTTTTCGGGATGCCAGATGTCATCGCGACCCAGCGCGGTGCCTAGGTTTGGCCCACCCATGTCTTCAATCGCGACATTGCCTGCCATGATCAACAGATCAGCCCAAGACAATTTATTGCCGTATTTTTGTTTGATCGGCCACAACAGGCGGCGGGCTTTATCCAAGTTGCCGTTATCAGGCCATGAATTAAGCGGCGCAAAACGCTGCGCCCCGGTGCCGCCGCCACCACGGCCATCGCCTGTGCGATACGTGCCAGCGGCGTGCCAAGTCATGCGAATGAAGAACGGTCCATAATGACCATAATCGGCAGGCCACCAGTCTTGCGAGTCGGCCATGACTTTTTTCAAATCAGCCTTCAGCGCGTTGACATCAAGAGATTTTACCAATTTGCGATAATCAAAATCAGCCCCAAGCGGGTTTGATTTTTGATCATGCTGACGCAAAATATCAAGATTGAGTTGGTTCGGCCACCAATCCATATTCTTGGTGCCAGCGACAGGCGTGGTGACGCTGCCATGCATAACGGGACACTTGCTCATTTCATTCATGGGGTTTCTCCAAATTATTGTGTATTTCACTACAGAAGCAGGGGGGATCTTATGATAGACAATCTCAAATATAAGACCAATCTTCTTTATCCAATACCTTAGATCCGATCCTTTAGATATTGTCAGGGATCACCTGAAAGTCAAGCAGTTTAGAATTATTTTAAATAGGTGTTTTTGGCGGATGATCTAAGGCGCTATCGCAGGCGAATAACCACATCCACCCGCTCAACCTGGCGGCCTTCCGGCGCCTCCGGCAGAGATTTCAACGCAATCGATTCTTTTGGAATATCAATCAAATCATTGGTCTTGGAATCAAAGAAGTGATGATGATGATCGGTATTGGTGTCGAAATAAGTCACGTTGTTGTCGAGCGAAATTTCATGCAACAACCCAACACGAGAAAATTGATTGAGCGTGTTGTAGATCGTCGCCAGCGACAATTGGATACCCTTGGCCTTGGTTTCCAAACGCAATTGTTCCGCCGACACATGACGGCAAGGGCCATTAAACAACAACTCCGCCAACGCCACCCGTTGCCGGGTTGGACGAAGATTATGTTTACGCAACCGATCAATATGTTGATCTTGGTGTGGTGTGGTGGAAGAGTTGACCAATGCTAAACCTGTGTATTCATTACTAACTCTATAAAAAAATTATAATCATGTTGCAAAAATGTAAAGATAAATCTGCAAAACATTCGCATTTCAGCGCAAGTCTGGTATCTTAAATCAAGATATCCGAAAGAGAGAGTCTCATGCCAAATTTCGTTCAAAAAAATCAATACAGCTATGATGATTTGATCACTTGCGCCCAAGGCGAAATGTTCGGCCCTGGCAACCCGCAATTGCCGATGCCGCCGATGCTGATGATGGATCGCATTACTGAAATCAACGACACTGGCGGGTCGGAAGGCAAGGGTGAAATTATCGCTGAATTCGACATCACGCCGGATAAATGGTTTTTTGATTGCCATTTCATCGGTGACCCTGTGATGCCGGGCTGTCTGGGGATGGATGGACTCTGGCAATTGGTTGGGTTTTACCTTGGCTGGGCTGGCGGAACAGGACGAGGGCGCGCGATTTCCGTGGGCAATGTGAAATTCACTGGCCAAGTGCAGCCTCAAGCCAAAATCGTTACGTTCAAACTCGACATCAAACGCCTGATCATGCGGAAATTGATTCTCGGGATCGCCGATGGCCAAGTGCTGTGTGACGGTGACGTCGTTTTTGAAGCCAATGACATTCGTGTCGGTCTATTCAAAGACGAAGATTAATTCTCAAGATCATTATAAAGGAGAGCCTCTATGCGCCGCGTCGTGATTACAGGAATCGGGATCACCTCCTCGATTGGCAACAACGCCGAAGACGTCACCGCCTCGTTGAAGGCTGGCAAATCTGGGATTGTGTTTGCTCCAGAATACGCGGAATTAGGTTTCCGCAGCCAAGTGCACGGCACGGTCAAACTTGATGTCGCCGATCATGTTGATCGCAAACGCCTTCGGTTTATGGGCGAGGGCGCGGCCTATGCCGTGATCGCCATGGAACAGGCTATTGCTGATTCTGGTCTTACGCCAAGTGAAGTGTCCAACCCCCGCACCGGATTGATCGCTGGATCAGGAGGGCCTTCCACCGCCAATATGTTGACGGCGTTTGACACCACCCGCGACAAAGGCCCCAAGCGGGTTGGGCCTTACATGGTGCCGCGCTGTATGTCCTCCACGGTTTCCGCTTGTATCGCGACCTTCTTTGAAATCAAAGGGCTGAATTATTCCATCACCTCAGCTTGTTCGACCTCAGCGCATTGCATTTCCAGTGGCGCCGATGCCATCCGGTTTGGTCAGCAAGATATTGTTTTTGCCGGTGGCGGCGAAGAATTGCATTGGACTCTGTCGGTCTTGTTTGACGCCATGGGCGCAATGTCATCATCCTATAACGACACGCCGGAACGCGCTTCCCGCGCCTATGACGCTGATCGCGATGGTTTTGTGATCGCGGGCGGTGGCGGCATGGTGGTGCTCGAAGATTACGAGCGCGCCAAAGCACGCGGGGCTAAAATCTATGCTGAGATTGTCGGCTATGGCGCCAATTCCGATGGCCATGATATGGTGGCGCCATCGGGTGAAGGCGCGGTGCGGTGCATGGAATTGGCCTTGGCTGGTTTTGACGGCAATGGCCTTGATCAACCGGTGGATTACATCAACGCCCATGGCACATCGACACCGGTGGGCGATATCCGCGAATTGGAAGCGGTTCGCGCGGTGTTTGAACCACGGGAATATTTGCCCGTGGTGACATCCACGAAATCCCTGACTGGCCATTCGTTGGGCGCCACTGGGGTGCAGGAAGCGATTTACACCATGCTGATGATGCAACATGGCTTCATCGCGGGCAGCGCCAATATTGAAAACCCTGACCCGGGCATTGGCGCGATTCAAATTCCCACCTCCATGATTGAAAAAGATATTCAATTGGCACTGAGCAATTCCTTTGGTTTTGGCGGCACCAATGCCAGCCTTGCCCTGAGAAAGGTATCCTAATGCCTGGGTTAATGACGGGAAAACGCGGCCTCATCATGGGGGTGGCTAATGACAAATCCATCGCCTATGGCATCGCCAAAGCGGTGGCGGAATCTGGCGCAGAATTAGCTTTCACCTATCAGAATGACATGATGGCCAAGCGCGTCTTGCCGCTTGCCGAAGGTTTGGGCAGCACCATCACCATGGCCAATGACGTCAGTGTTGACGGCGCCGCGGATCAGGTGGTCAGCACCCTCCAAGATCATTGGGATCGGGTGGATTTTGTCGTTCACGCCTTGGCCTTCGCCGATAAAGCCGCGCTGACCGGCGCCTATATGGATGTCCAACGCCAAGCCTTTCTGGACTCGATGCTGATTTCCGCGTTTTCCTTTACTGAAATCGCTCGCGCCATTCGCCCCATGATGACCGATGGCGGCTCGCTCATCACCTTGACCTATCTTGGGGCTAATCGCATCACGCCGAATTACAACGTCATGGGCGTGGCGAAAGCCGCGCTGGAAGCGTCGGTTCGGTATTTGGCGGTTGATCTTGGGCGGGATGGTATTCGCGTCAATGGCCTTTCGGCAGGCCCTGTGAAAACCTTAGCTGGTGCCGCGATTGGCGGCGCCCGTCATGTCTTCCGCCATAGCGAAACCCATGCTCCGCTGGGCCGCAATCCAGATATGCATGAAGTGGGCCGCGCCGGGCTTTACCTGACCTC
>CAYNQW010000010.1:0-24065 GCA_964399415.1 uncultured Hyphomicrobiales bacterium | reverse complement strand
AGCATAACCTCCCCTACCTTGGAGTGGCTTGATCTTCGCCAGAAGCATCACCACTCCATTTTTTTGCTCATGGCCTATTTGCCGTAATCGCGAATAACTTCCGCCACCCGCAAACGATAGGTTTTGAAAATTGAAGCCTTGCCTTCTTTCTGCGCCATGCGGTGAGTCAAATTTTCACGCCAAGATTTAATCGCTTCTTCGCTTTCCCATGTCGAAATGCTCACCACACGGTGATCATCTTCAATATGCCGAAAACGTTCAATCGAGACAAAGCCAGGTTGGTTTTGGATTTCTTCACGCATCATGCCGGCCAGTTCAAAATAACGGTCAGCCACACCCTCATTCAACGTGAATTCAAAGACGACGATCAGCATTTCCCCTCCTGTCATTAAGGTTGCTCATCCCGTTCAGGGTTGACCAAACCTAGCACCTATTCGGTATCGCCACCAGCATCGATCCATTCGCTGATGCCGCCGATATTGGTGACGTTTTCATAGCCCATATCTTTAAGGGTTTTCCCCGCCAGCGCCGCCATGCCGCCTGCGGCACAAACCAAATAAACATCCTTATCTTTTGTCAGGGCTTCGTTGTGCAGAGGTGTGGTTTCATCGGCGGCAAATTCAATCAACCCACGCGGGATGCGAAGAGCGCCTTTGATCGTGCCGGTCTGAGCAATCGCTCCGGAATCACGGACATCAATAAAAACGGCATTGGCATCGCCGTGATGCGCGATCGCCTCACCGCCGGGGATGCGCGGCACAACCGCATTCGCGTCGTCGAGATAGTTTTTTGCTGTTTTCATTGTCTTGATCCTTTGGTCGCTTGAGTTACTTCATCAATATGACATGATCCCCAACAGATCAATCACAAACCATGGCCGTTTAGCCATAACCCATTTGCCATGATTATTTTGATCATAAAGCCAAGGATTTCACCAAACGATGGCTAAAATGCGGAAAAAAGCAGACTTGCCCAGCAAGATATGTGGGTTTTGCGGCTTGCCTTTTGCTTGGCGTAAAAAATGGGCGCGGGATTGGGATGCTGTTGCTTATTGTTCTGAACGCTGCAAAGGCGAAGCCAAACGCTCAACCAATCTTAAAGATAAGCGCTAGTCGTTTAAGATCGCTTCTGCCAAGGCTCTTCCGCTTTCAAAAGCCGCCTCAACCCTGCCTTTGATGCACCAATCGCCAATTGCGGCCAAATCACCCGATGGGCTTTGCCAGAAGGCTTGCCCTAAAGGGGTGCGCGTTGCCCCATAACGCCAGCGGTGAAAACTGCTAAGACACGCCTTATCCGCATCAATGCCGGTGAGGCGGCGCAATTCGTCTCGCATAATCACGTCGATGGCTTGTGGGTCATCATCCACCCGCGGATCAGCCCAATCGTTATTGGCTTGAACCACCAGACTCGCGCCAGAATTACGGTCAGGTTTGCTGGAATTTACCGCGATAAAACCGATGGGGCTGTTTTCTACCCGCGCCGCCTGCCAAGCCGATGGCAACGCCTGATCATGCTCAAACCCCAGCATTAACGTAAAACAACCTAACATTTTCACGGGCGCTAAATCCGCCGCCGCCATGGGCAATAATGCCATCGCTTGGGGCGCAGGGATGGCGGTGACAACCCCGTCAAAGCCTCCATAGACCTGCCCTTGTTGATCGGTGAGTTGCCAGCCGTTATCCCCTCGATCCAATTGTTTAATTTCGATCTGATGATGAACATCCAGCCCTTCAGCCATGGCCTTGGCCAAGCCGGTCATGCTGGGGCAAGCCACAAAGAGATCCGATGGCGGCTGATGGTCTTGCCCGGGATGCGCGGCACTCGCATCATTCTCAATATCGGCACCATCAATCGTGATCATTCGCGCCGCCCAAGGTTGCACCACCCCTTGGTCGCGATAAGGCTGCATCGCCTCCTGAAAGGCTGAGCCTTTGATGGTGAAATATTGTGCGCCATGATCAAAGGCGAAGTCTTTACCATCCACGGAACGCCGGCGCGTCGACATCCGCCCAGCGCTGCCATGAGATTTTTCAAACATCACCACCTCATGACGCGGTGATAGGCGCGACGCCAACGTCACCCCCGCCAAGCCGCTACCGATAATCGCCCAACGTGCCATGGCGTTCCTCTCCTATGATCCTATCCAAAAGTCTGGCAAGCCGCCATGATGCTGCATGGCTGATGATTTTGCCTTATTCCAATAGCGAAAAAACCGCCTTAAGTCAGGGGTTTTGTCGAGACGGGCAAAGGACTCATCCGCCACTTGATGAAGCCTATGGCTGGTGTTCAGCGCCGCCATGATTTGCGTAAGCCCAAGGTCTGAGGATGAAGCCGTAACAATCGTGCCGTCCTCCCCAGCCAATTGCCGCAACACGTCCACCGTTGATCCTTCGATGATTTCAACCGGCAAATCAATCAAGGCTTCATAGATAAAGACCAATTGCTTTAACCCCATTTCGGCGGCGGCAAAATAGTCATTATCCCAAATGAACACCGTTTTAACATGATCCGCCGATTGAATAGGCTGGCATTCAAACATCGGATGATCAGCGCGCAAAGCGCCATCATGCATCCATAAAATGGTCGCCATTAATCCATCTCCCTTAACTGCGGGAAAAGCCGCGCCGTCAACACCTCATAACTGGCATCGAGCACTTGATTGGCTTGGCTTTGGGTATTGATTACATCGCCACAATATTTCTGCATATTGTCGAGATTAAAAATATAAGGCTTTTGGCTATAGGTGCTGGCGATCCATTGCCAAGACAGGTTGTTTGAAGCCGCGTCTGCGTCGATCAAATGATTCAGCATAAACCGCGCGCCCGCTTGCCATTTCACCCGCCGCCAATGCACCACATAAGCCGCCAAATACATCCGCAAATGATTATGCAGATACCCCGTGCTGGTTAGGATGGCGATGATATCATCAATCGCCGCCACCCCGGTTTGCCCCGCCGCGATATCTTGTGGCAAGGCATCGGCATAATCGCGCGGCGCAAACCCCGTTTTGTAAGGCTCAGCGTCGTGCCAAATCCAATCGGGATGATCACGCCGCACCCATTGCCAAAACTCACGCCATGCCAATTCTTGGATCAATTTTTCCGCATCGCTTTTCCGCGTTACGCGATCAAGCGCAATATTCCGAACGCGATTAAGGCTGACCATGCCATGGCGAATAAAAGGCGATAATCGCGTGACGCTTCCATTGATGAAATTTCGGCTTCGGCCATAGGCGGCAGGGTCAAGCGCGTCTAATTTTTGCACAAGGCCGACCTGACTTCCTTCAATGGGACTGGCGGCCTCTCCCGTGGCTTGCGGCGATAAGGTTTTGACATGGTTAACCAGCGCCGTGCGATTGGCAAATGTCTTGGTTAAACTTTCCATGCGGCGCCTTTTTCGCTGATTAATCGCGGCTGTTCAGAGATGGTGATTCGGTTTTGCCAGACGATGGCCTGATCCATTCTTTGATTTATGGTGAAAACCGCTGAGGTCTAGGGGGTGTTTGAGCCAACAAGAATGAAAAGATTCTGCGGCAGGGTGTCGCAGAAAAATAGCAACGCGCAATTCCATGCTGAATTTACGATCACAAAAGTAATTTTATTACACAAATCTTGATTTTTGATGCGCAAGATTACCACGCCTTATTTCTGCCTTAAACGGTTGTTTTTTAGGGGTTTAACAGGGGATTTCTTGGGCGTATATGAGGCTTGCAACACGACGGGTCGCGCCGCCGAATTTTTGGAGAAAAGACCATGACCATCAAAGCCCTGTCAGCATCAAACGACAACCTCAACAAAACCTCTGGCAAAAGCCTGCTGAAAAGCTTCTCGCGCTGGATGAAAATCAGCGGCATCAGCCGGTCACTTTACCAACTCGATGACCGCACCCTGAATGATATTGGCATTTGCCGCGGCGATATCCGCGCATACGCCATCCGCGTTGTGGACAACGACAACAAGACCGCGGCTTAATTAACTTCAGCCGCAACGTCTGATCTTGATGAAAGGCAATGCTGATGCATTGCCTTCTTCATTTCTGGGGCATTGTAAAACTCTTGGCGTCAACTGCCTTGCCCGGCCAAGATCGGCGCTGAGACAGCAGAAGTCATCCAGCAATTTTCAAAAGGCGGCGTTTGAGCAAATTTGACCACCCAAGCAAAACTCAACACCTTGCCCTCTTCATCTTCCATCATCACCTTGAATTGCACCCAATCGCTGCTTCGGTTCAGTTCCGTGATGGTATGCCGTTTGTGATTGATCAGCGGCCGATATGCCGGCTTTTTAATCATTTGGGCAAAGCGATCAAGCGGCCCTGTAACTGCCCGGTTATCGGGATGCGCAAAAGCCCAAGTTTGTTGGATGCCAAAATCAGGCGACGGCACATCATTTTGTTGCAGGGCTAACAATTGAGTGCGCACCACATCAATGGGCTTAAGATCAGGATGAGGGGTTTTAAGCGTCGTTTCCGCCGCCGCAACCGATACGGTTAATAACGCCGCCGCCATAATAGCGATGGCTTTTAATCGAAGACTAAGCACGCTCATTTCACCCTCCTCATGGGAATAGAGGTCTTGGTTATGACATTGGGCGGAACCGAAGAAGGTCAATCCATCTCATGAATATCCTTAAAATTCTAACCGTTGCACCTGTACAAGGACAGCGAAGCAATTTATGGTCATGCCTTAAGCCGTTTAACCTTGGAATACGCTGATGATTTATCCTCTCTTCCAACTGATTGATGCCGTCATTAATCTCTATATATGGACGCTATTGGCCTATGTGATTTCCAGCTGGTTGATCGCTTTTCGCATCATTAACCCCTACCAAGTGTTGGTGCGCCATCTTCTGCAAGCCTTGGACGCCATCCATCGACCAATTTTGTTGCCTATTCAACGCTTGCAATATCGGCTGATGCCTAATTTGGGTGGCCTTGATCTGTCGCCAATCGTCGCTTTTCTCGCCGCACAATATATTCTTGGCCCTGTGCTTAAACATGCGGTGCTTGCCATTTTTAGTTAAGTCGAGCGTTCGATCATGAAGATCGCCTTTTGGTTCTGATTTGGTGCATTATATGACGGGCTTGAAACGAAAAAACCTTCTTTAGCCACTATGCTCATGGCTATATTTCTGAGCGATAACTTTGGATTAAGAGAGTAAACCATGCAAGACACTACCGTGATTGACGGCAAAGCCTTTGCCGCTGGCCTGACGCAACGTATTGGCCAAGCCGTGGCAGAATTCATGGCCGCAGGTCATCCTCAGCCGGGCTTGGCCGTGGTGTTGGTTGGTGAAGACCCGGCCAGTCAAGTTTATGTCCGCAATAAAATTCGCACCACCGAAGAATCAGGCATGCGTTCCATCGAATATCGGCTTGATGTCTCAACGTCGCAAGACGAATTGATGACGCTGATCAATCAGCTCAACGAAGACGACGCGGTGGATGGTATTCTGGTGCAATTGCCTCTGCCCAAACAAATCGACGCTGACGCCGTGATCAACGCCATTGACCCTGACAAAGATGTTGATGGCTTCCATGTCATCAATGTTGGCCGGTTGTCCATTGGCATGGATTCGCTGATCCCCTGCACCCCTTACGGATGCATCATGTTGCTCGAAGATCACTTTGGCGACCTAAGCGGCAAATCCGCGGTGGTGGTGGGGCGCTCAAATATTGTTGGCAAGCCGATGGCGCAATTGCTGTTAAGCCGAAATTGCACCGTAACCGTGGCTCACTCCCGCACCGCTGATTTGCCTCAGGTGTGTCGTCAAGCGGATATCGTTGTCGCCGCGGTGGGTCGACCAGAAATGATCACTGGCAACTGGATCAAAGATGGCGCGGTGGTGATTGATGTTGGCATCAATCGCGTGCCTGCGCCTGAACGCGGTGAAGGCAAAATGCGCCTGACCGGTGATGTCGATTATGAAAGCGCGAAAGCAAAAGCCAGCGCCATTACGCCTGTCCCCGGCGGGGTCGGTCCAATGACAATCGCTTGCTTGCTTCGCAACACCATGGTTGCGGCAGCTCGTCGCCGTGGTGTTGAAGTGCCGGCGTCAATCGGTTAAATAGAGAAAACAAAGCCAATCAAGGGCAGTTCCATTCAATGAAGGAGCCAATATGGCGTGGCAATATATAGTGTTAGGCTTGTCCATGCTCGCCGTTGCGGTGGTGTTGTTCTGGGGGGTGATCACCATGGCGCGGGGCGGCGAATATAACGCCAAATGGTCAAATAAGATCATGCGCTATCGGATTGTGTTGCAAGGCATTGCGATCCTAATCTTTGTGGTGATATTAACCTTGGCAAGCAGCGGTTAGAAAGGTAAGACCATCAACATGGTGAAACTGAATAAAATCTATACCCGCACGGGCGATCATGGCGAAACCAGCTTGGTGAATGGGCATCGGGTGTCCAAACACTCCTTGCGGCCATCGGCTTTTGGTTCTGTCGATGAATTAAATTCTATTTTGGGCGTTTGCCGTCTGCATACCGCCGTCATGCCGGATTCTCAATACGATGAAATGCTGGCCCGCATCCAAAACGATCTGTTTGATCTTGGTGCTGATCTCGCC
Source organism: uncultured Hyphomicrobiales bacterium (assembly GCA_964399415.1). Taxonomy (GTDB): domain Bacteria; phylum Pseudomonadota; class Alphaproteobacteria; order Puniceispirillales; family UBA1172; genus JAGWAQ01. The sequence goes on along the minus strand of CAYNQW010000010.1, from coordinate 17,498 downwards.
ACCCCTGAAAATGAGAATCGCCGCGAAGGGGATTTACGCATCACTGACGCTCAGGTCAACCGATTGGAAAAAGAAATTGATGGCATGAACGCTGATCTGGCGCCGCTGACCTCCTTCGTCTTGCCGGGGGGTGCCGCCGCCGCCGCTTATATTCACCTTGCCCGCGCGCAAGCACGCCGCGCCGAACGCGAGATGACCGAACTTGCCACGCAAGAAGTGGTGGGAGAACCCGCCATGCAGTTTATAAACCGTTTGTCGGATCATTTGTTTGTGATGGCTCGGCATATCAATAACATTGAGGGCAGCGATGTCCTATGGCAGCCGGGGATGAACGCCAAAGCCTCATCCTAATTCAATCGAGCATCAATCCAGTGAGAAGGAGCACCGCTCATGAAAATTTTAGTCCCAGTGAAACGGGTTATTGATTACAACGTCAAAGTCCGCGTTAAAGCCGACCAAACCGGCGTTGAATTGGCCAATGTTAAAATGGCCATGAATCCTTTTGATGAAATTGCGGTCGAACAAGCCATCCGCTTGAAAGAAGCCGGCACCGCGACTGAAATCGTCGCGGTTTCCATCGGTCCAGATCAATCGCAGGAAACCATCCGCACCGCCTTGGCCATGGGCGCTGATCGCGGCATTCATGTTCCTGCATCCCATGACACTGAACCGCTAGCCGTTGCCAAAGTCTTAAAAGCATTGGTGGATAAAGAAGCCCCTGGTCTGGTCATTCTTGGCAAGCAAGCGATTGACGATGATAGCAATCAAACCGGACAAATGCTGTCTGCTCTCTTGGGATGGCCGCAAGCGACTTTTGCATCTGGTGTCGAAATCGCCGGCGATAAACTCAATGTCATCCGTGAAGTTGATGGCGGGCTTGAGCATATTTCATCATCTTTGCCCGCGGTCATCACCGTTGACCTTCGCCTCAATGAGCCGCGCTATGCGTCTTTGCCCAATATCATGAAGGCCAAGAAAAAGCCGCTTGATCAAGTTAGCCTTGATGACCTCGGCGTGGATGCCAGCCAGCGCCTCACCGTGGTTAAAGTGGAAGAGCCGCCTGCGCGTGCCGCAGGGATCACCGTCGCCTCAGTCAGTGAACTGGTCGATAAACTGAAAAACGAAGCCAAAGTTATTTAAGGGGGACACCATGTCTATTCTCGTACTTGCAGAACACGATAATAACGAATTGAATTCAGCCACCCTCAACGCGGTTGCAGCAGCGGCTCAAATTGGCGGCGATGTTCATATTCTTGTTGCTGGCAGTGGTTGCGGTGGTGTTGCTGATGCCGCCGCTAAGGTTGCTGGGGTCAGCAAAGTGCTTTGCGCCGATGGCGCGGAATACGCCAATGGCATTGCCGAAAACATGATCCCGTTGATCATGTCTGTGGTTGATGGTTACAGCCATCTTTTGGCCGCCGCCACCACCTATGGCAAAAATATTCTGCCCGGCGTTGCCGCGCTCAAAGACGTGGCGCAAATTTCTGACATCATCCGCGTTGATGATGCCGATACGTTCCAGCGTCCTATCTATGCTGGCAACGCGTTGGCCACGGTCAAATCCGGAGAAGCGCTGAAGGTCATCACCGTTCGCACCACGTCGTTTGAAGCGGTCGCGGCAGAAGGCGGAAGCGCCGCTGTGGAATCCGTAAACGCCACGGGCGATGCGGGTAAAACATCGTTCGGCAAATCAGAATTGTCATCCTCTGATCGCCCTGAACTGACCTCTGCTAAAATCGTCATTTCTGGCGGTCGCGGCATGCAGGACGGTTCTAATTTCGTGATGTTGGAAAAAGTCGCGGATAAATTGGGCGCTGCCGTCGGCGCATCTCGCGCGGCGGTGGATGCTGGTTTCGTGCCAAATGACTATCAAGTCGGTCAAACCGGTAAAGTTGTCGCCCCTGATCTTTATGTGGCGGTCGGCATTTCTGGCGCGATTCAGCACTTGGCTGGGATGAAAGATTCCAAAGTCATCGTGGCGATCAATAAAGATGAAGAAGCCCCCATCTTCCAAGTGGCGGATTATGGGTTGGTTGACGATCTCTTTACCGCCGTGCCAGCACTGGAAGGCGAACTTTAAGCCGCCGGTTCATTCAAATAGAAAAACAGGGCCTACGGGCCCTGTTTTTTGTTCCGGCACCATCATCACGATTGTAATGTTTTTTTGACCGCCGCGATGATCTTGGGGTTGTCCCATTCCAGCGGGCCTTCAATGACGCCAATCATGCGGCCACCGGGCTGAACAAAAAAGCTTGTGGGCATGACCCTGACCTCCAATTGGCGAGGAAAGTCTCCGGTTTTTTCATAGGTGGAACGGGCGATGGTAATGCCTTTATCGGCTAAGAATTGAGCGCTGAAATCACGGCCTTTGCGATCCAACCCAATCAGCATCACCGCCATGCCATCCTCTTGAAGGGCGGCATCCAGGTGTTGCAAAGCTGGCAATTCATGCACGCAAGGCGGGCACCAACTGGCCCAAAGATTGACCAAAAGCGGGCGATCCGCGCGCGCCGCAAGCGGAGCAGTCTTGCCGTCATCACCCACGAGAAGCGTATCAGGGCTTGCCCGATCCAGTGGTTTCATTGTATCCAAGGCGGCGAAGGCCGGATCAATCATGCCCGCGGCAACCCCGCCCACCCCAATCAAGGCGGATAAAGCCATGCGGTTGAACCCACGGCGTGTTATGATCTTGGAACGAGAGATGCTCATAGGCGGAAAATAGCAGATGACTGAAAAGAAGAACACGAAAAATGCCAGCAGCATCTGGGGCGGTCGATTTGATGGCGCTGTCTCCAGCGTTATGGAACGCATCAACGCGTCGATTGATTTTGACCGCGAGTTATACCGCCAAGATATTGCTGGCTCTAAAGCCCATGCTCAAATGCTGGTGGCGACAGGCATCATCACCGCAGAAGACGGCACAGCGATTGCCCAAGGGCTAGACCAAATTGAAGATGAAATCACTTCAGGGGTGTTTGAATTTTCTGCCGCGCTTGAAGATATTCACATGAATATTGAAACCCGCCTTGCGGAACTGACGGGTGATGCCGCCCGCCGTCTGCACACCGCGCGTTCGCGCAACGATCAGGTGGCGACGGATTTAAGACTCTGGGTGCGCGATGCCATTGATCGGATTGATGGCGACATCAAAACCCTGCAATCGAGTCTTGTGGATCAAGCCGAAACCCATGCCGCCACGGTAATGCCAGGCTATACCCATTTGCAAACCGCGCAACCGGTCACCGTTGGGCATCACCTTTTGGCTTATGTTGAAATGCTCGCGCGGGATCGCGGTCGTTTTGCCGATGCCCGCGCGCGGATGAACGAATCTCCCCTTGGGGCGGCGGCGTTAGCCGGGACGTCTTTTCCGATAGATCGCAACATGACGGCGCAAACTCTTGGTTTTGACCAGCCAATGCGCAATTCCATGGACGCTGTTTCGGATCGGGATTTTGCCGCTGAATTTTTATTTGCCGCCAGCCTGACGGCAATCCATTTATCGCGGCTCGCCGAAGAATTGGTGCTGTGGTCATCGGATCGCTTTGGCTTCATCGCCTTATCTGATGAATTTTCAACAGGGTCTTCCATCATGCCGCAAAAGCGTAATCCGGACGCGGCGGAATTGGTGCGGGCCAAGCCTGGGCGCATCACCGGCAATCTGATCGCGCTCTTGACCATCCTTAAAGGCCTGCCCATGACCTATGGCAAGGATTTGCAAGAAGACAAAGAACCTGTCTTTGATGCCGCCGAGCATTTGATGATCGCGCTGGCCGCCACCACTGGGATGATGCGGGATTTAACATTTCAGCCTGACGCGATGCGCGAAGCCTTGATGCAAGGCTTTGCCACCGCCACGGATCTTGCCGATTGGATGGTGCGTGTCCTAAACCTTCCGTTCCGCAACGCCCATCATGCCACCGGTGCGATTGTTGCTATGGCGGAAAAGAAAAATTGCCGTCTTGATCAATTGTCTGTTGAAGAGATGCAATCGGTTCTGCCAGAAATCACCAAAGATGTTTTTGATGTATTGACGGTGGATCATTCCGTGGCGTCGCGCACCAGCCTTGGTGGCACCGCGCCTGAAAACGTCATTCTAGCCGTTGCGGATGCGAGAAAACGGTTTGATCTTTGACCGTCTGCTCTTAAAGTAAGCCCATCAAGGAGGCACATATGGCTCAGTGGATTCTGCCTATAACACCCCGCCATCATCGGTTGCGGCTGATGACCATGGTGATGCTTGGCTTGCTTTTGGCCGCTGGCCTGAGCGCCTGCGGAAAAAGAGGTGAGCCTTACCGTCCTTCCGATATTCCTGCCGCTGAAACCACCGGGTCTTAGAGACGACCATGGCTGGATTCACCCGTGAACAAGGTCGCCTTCATGTCGATGGCATCGCGCTTAATGATCTTGCCGATCAATTTGGGACGCCGCTTTATGTCTATTCCGCGGACGCCATTACCACGGCTTTTACCTGTTTTCGAGATGCTGTTGCTGGCGCCGATAGCCATATTCATTTTGCCTTAAAAGCCAATTCTAATTTGGCGGTCTTGCGCCTGCTTGCTCGGCTTGGGGCGGGGGCGGATATTGTCTCAGGCGGGGAAATGCAACGCGCCATAGCGGCAGGCATCGCGCCGGAAAAGATCATTTTTTCTGGCGTCGGCAAAACAGACGACGAACTGCTCGCCGCGTTTGAGGCTGGCATTGGTCAGATCAACGCCGAATCTTCAGCAGAAGTTGACGCCATCATCCGTTTGGCGGAAGCCCATGGTTATCATTGCCGGGTGGCGTTGCGCGTCAATCCTGATGTTGACGCCAAGACTCACGCCAAAATTGCCACTGGCAAAAGCGACACTAAATTCGGCATCAGCATGGCCGATTGCCCGGCGCTTTATCGGCGCATGGCGGCAAGCGCGGCGATCACCCCGGCTGGGCTGGCGGTTCATATTGGCTCACAGATCATGACGCTGGAGCCGTTTGAAAACGCCTGGGTCAATCTTTTAGACTTGGCTGAATCGCTTCGCGGTGAAGGGCTTGATGTGCCGGGGCTTGATCTTGGCGGCGGTCTGGGTGTTGATTATACCACGGGACAACCTGCTGATATTAACGGGTTTGGGGCGTTGATCACGCGCTTGTTTGGCAATCGTCAATATCGCCTTGGCTTTGAGCCTGGCCGCTGGATCATCGCCGAGGCGGGGGCTTTATTGACCAAGGTGATCTACACCAAAAAAGCACCTTCCAAGCAATTTGCCATTGTGGATGGCGCGATGAACGACCTGATACGGCCAACGCTCTATGACGCTTATCACCGCATCGTATCGGTGGCGGATTTGAACACCCCGCAAGAGTTGGTGGATATTGTCGGACCTGTTTGCGAAACCGGGGATTATCTGGGGCTTAACCGCATGATGCCAAGCCTTGCCAGTGGTGATCTTTTGGCGGTGATGTCCGCAGGAGCTTATGGCGCGGTGATGCGATCCAGTTACAACACGCGCCCGCCCGCCGCCGAAGTTTTGGTCATGAATGGCAACGCGCATCTGGTGTCACCCCGCCAAAGCGTAGCGGATTTAATGGCGCTTGATGTGATCCCTGACGCTTTACGGTAAATGAATGTCCCGCTTAGCAGGGGTGACCGTGATTTCCGTGACCACATCATCAGCCAAATTCATCTCTAACGTCAGTTGATGGGCAAAATGCAGCACTTCTTTGGCCGCAATGATCCCTTTATCAAGACGGATGGTCTCCTCTTGAAGGCTGTGACCAAAGGCATTGCTGACCACAAGATGCAATTGAGGGGCGTGTACCGGCCATGAACTGGTATTGGCGAGATCACCCGAGATATGAATGATATTTCGCTGGCGTTCTGCCTTCAGTTTTTGCACTTCAACGGCTTGAAGATTGGCTGAAATATCCATCCCTAGGCTTTGATAGATTGGCGTGAACACCGGCGCGATGGCGGTGATGGTATGGCGATAAACACCAAGGCCAACCAATAGAATAATAATAGCCAGAAAACCGATCAATTTTCCTTGCCCTGACGATGGTGTTGGCTCTGGGCTTGCGGGCGGTACAGGGTAGGGCATTGGCTGAGCCGACCAAACATGATCACAAACCGTGCAACGGACGCGCCGCCCTTGACGGGGAATCACGCCAGCGTCAATTTTGAAAATTGTCTCGCATTTCACGCAAGTCAACAACATGCCAAATGTCCTTATCTTATTCGATCCATCGCCGCCTATTATATCAAGGTCTTGGCGCTTCGCCACTGATGATGACATTACAAGATCATCCTGATGGTGTATGCTGAATTGATGAAAAAAACAGTGTTATCCATCGCGCTCATCACGGTGGCCGCCTTGCTGGTCATGACCCAGCATTTTGCCCATCGTGTTCGGTTGGCGGCGCATAATCAGCCTGATGTGACGGCTGAAATTGCGCCTAATACTGGCATTGTGGTGGCCACGGGCAGTGGTGGCCGCATCGAAGCTGGGCTGGCTTTGATGACACAAGGCATCGCCGAACGTATGCTTATTTCAGGCACGGGCAGTGGCGTCAGCAAGGCTGATATCATCCGAATCATTGACGCGGAAAGTGAAAGCAACCAAGCGGCGTTCCGGCAATCGGTGATCTGCTGTGTTGATCTGGATCAAGCGGTGGATACCATCGGCAACGCTAAAGAAGCGGAGAATTGGGCCAATCGCCATCACTTAAAAACGCTCATTTTAGTGACCGCCGATTACCATATGCCAAGAGCCTTGGTGCTGTTTCATCAGCATATGCCGCAACGCCAAATCATTCCCCATGCCGTGGCAACACCATCGCTTCAACTGGACACTGGGGGTCATACGCAATGGTGGATGGCGCCCCAACGTGTGCAATTTTTGATGCAAGAAATGCTCAAATTTCACGCCAGCCAATGGCGCGCCGTATTCTGGGCTTAATCCAATTGACCAATGTCTTTGATCTTGGCGCGAATATCGCGGGTGCGGCTGAATAAATCTTCGAGTTTATCGGCTTCTTTCCAACGAATTGCCCGTTGCAAATAGGTCAGGTCTTCGTTGAACCGGCCTAACATTTCCAGCACAGCATCCGCGTTATTGATAAACACATCGCGCCACATCACTGGATCAGAAGCGGCGATGCGGGTGAAATCTCGAAAGCCCGACGCGGAGAAGCGAATCACGTCATTGCGGATTTGTTGTTCAAAATCAAAAGCCGTGCCGACAATCGTATAGGCGATCAAATGCGGGAGATGCGAAGTGATGGCCAAAACACGATCATGATATTCCGCGGTCATGGTTTCAACAATCGCGCCCATCGCTTTGAGAAACGCGCGGAAGGTGGACACCACCTCTTCATCCACCCCATCGGGGGTGATGATCCAATAGCGATCCTTAAACAAGGTCGCAAAGCCTGATTCTGGCCCTGAATATTCGGTGCCGGCAATGGGGTGCGACGGCAGAAAATGGCAATGATCCGGCAGATATGGCGCAACGTCACGGATGACCGATGATTTGGTGGAACCTGTATCGGTGATCACCGCGCCGGGCTTCAAGGCTGGCGCCATCGCTTCCGCCACTGAGGCCATCGCGCCAACGGGCACTGCCATCAACACCAAATCAGCATCCGCCACCGCTTCGGCAAGCGTGTCGGTCACCACATCGCCCAAATCAATTCGCTTGGCGCAATCCCGCACCGCTTCGTTGCGATCATAGGCCACAAGCCGCTTGGCTAAGCCTTGCGATTGCACCGCCCGAATCACCGACGAGCCGATCAGCCCCAATCCAATAACCGCAATGGTGTTGTAAATCGGCGTCGGCATCACGCAGACTTCCCCGATAAACTAGCGGCGAAATCTTTGAACGCTGAGGCGGTGATTTCCATTTCTTCTGGGTTGCCCAAAGACATACGCAGACAATCGGGCAGGCCATATGGCGTCATTTTCCGCAATTGAATGCCGCGCTCGGCCATAAAGCCATGGGCAGATTGCGCTTCATCAGCATTGGCAAATCGAATCAAAAAGAAATTGGCGCGGGTTGGCAAGGCCTGAAAACCAGCCTGATTGATCGAATCTTGAATACGCGGCAACCACAGATTGTTATGGGCAAGGCTTTGGTCAAAAAACGCACGATCACGCATCGCCGCCGCGCCAGCCACCGCCGCCGCCGTATTGACGCTAAACGGCCCTCGGATCGACGCCAAGACATCACGGATCGGCAACGGAAAATATCCCCAACCAAGCCGCAAAGAACCCAACCCAAACATTTTAGAAAAGGTGCGAAGCATCACAACATTATCATGGCGTTCCACATAGTCAGCACCATCGGTGTAAGCGCTGTCCTCATCAGGGATATATTCGGAATAGGCGCTGTCGAGAACAATGATCACATTTTTTGGCACAGCGGCGATCAACCGTTCGATTTCAGCCTTTGTTACCATTGTGCCGGTAGGGTTGTTCGGGTTGGCCAGAAAAATAAGTTTTGTTTTTGGGCTGAGGGCATTGATGATGGCGTCAATGCTGACCGTCAGATCATCATCCATAGCGACCACAGGAATACCGCCCGCAATGCGGATGGATTGAGGAAACACCAAAAACCCATATTGCGTGATGATCGCCTCATCCCCATCTTCAAGATAGGCTGTTGATAGCAGGCCGATTAATTCATCAGAACCATTGCTAGGCAAAATCCGCTCCGGGTCTAAGGCAAACCGCTCGGCAATCGCCGCCACCAGATCACGGCTGATTTGTTCAGGGTAGCGATGCAATTCTGCCCCCATGGCTTGAATGGCTTCAACGGCTTTTGGTGACGGGCCAAGCGCGCCTTCATTGACCGACAAACGAATTTGACGGCCTTCGGGCAAAGGCGTGACATCAGGTCGATATGAAACCAGCGACTGGATCGATGATTTAGGCGTAATAGTCATGGTGTCTCTATTGCAAAAAATGATCGGTTTTGGAAGATGCCAAGAAGCCCTTTTGCATCGGCATGGTATCCTTCATGTTCCATCACATGATCACCATCAAGGCAGAGGGTGATATCGTATTGAGACGCATCTGGCAAATCACGGGCAATGATCACCCCATCTGCAAGCGGCGCTCCTGCCCAGCGATGCCCCTCTAAAAACGGCGACACCGCAACAATAAAGGCCGGACGGTCACTCCGCAAGAGATCGTTAAGCCAAGCGGCGTTCTGATTCCAATGCGGCAATATTCCAAGATCAGCCTCACCTTCGGCGACAGCGGCGATGACAGCGGGCGCATCCGCGCAAACCCGATGATCGACCAATGCGCCAAAACAAAAGCCGCTCACGGCAAAACTGGCGGCCTCATCCATCAGCGCGACCTTGAGTTGTTGCTGGCCGGTGATGTTATTGGCGATGATTTGCCGCCAAATCATTTCAATCATCAGCGGCGGCAGGGACGATGATGCCACCAAACGGCGGATCAAATCAGCCTCACGCCCCGGTCGGAAGATCGTCTGACCTGATTTCGCCGCCAATACTGCGCTGGCCAAAGCCGCGCGGTCTTCGAGGGCTGACAGAATCTGCTGATCAAGGCGGTCGATTTCCGCCCGAACCGTCGATAGATTTTGCAAATCCTTTGATGATGTTTCTGTCATGCCTATTCCACGAAAACTCATTACCTGATCACGATGACCGTGGCGATTTGACCCCAGCAAGACTGCCCTGAACCTTAAGGCGAGTTTTTTGCCGTGATCGCACGCGATCGCCTCTAACGGCATAAATCATTTTAACCGCTTCGACAATCAAAACACCACCCAAAGGGTTCGGCAAGCGCTCAACAAATGGCGCGTAACGAGGGTAAAAAGAAGATTGGGATGGCGGCGCCGCCAAGGCTTGATGGATTTTGGTGACATCAAAACCATGCTGATGCAACAACCGTTTGATCTGATGCACCGAATAAGGCTGGCCAAGACCGAAGGGATTATCATCGCGCCCAGCCCACATGCTCCCCCGATGCGGCACCACCAGAATCAATTGCCCTTGACCTTTGAGCACCCGCCATAATTCATCCGCCATGTCTTGGGCAACGGTGGCGGTTTCAAAAGCGTGGATGACCATTATCAAATCAAGGCTCGCGTCCAATAATGGCAAATGATGTTCATTGACCACCGCTTGTCGAAGCGGCGTCATGGCTTGCGAGGGCCATGGCAGAAGATCACCAGTGATGGTTTGCAGATTGATCAAGCGCGGGTAATGATCGCTGAAATATTTAAGATAAGGCCGCGCATAGCCCAAGGCGGCAACATCAATATCCTGATGCTGGGCGGGCAAGGCGCGGGTCATCACGGGTTTTAATTTGCGAGAGATCAAATGCCGCACCATCCGCCCCATGGAGGTTTGATAAAAACCAGGCACAGACAGGCTTGAAGCCTGCTCATCATCTGGAGATAATGGGATAAGATTTGGGGATGGGGTTTTGGTCATGTCATGCCCTCCTCTTTGGCCAAGATGTTCTGTTGCTGATCGTTCGGCTTGATCCCCATAAAGATGAACCCTAAATTGATAGAACCAACGCTTATTGGAGATGACTGATGCCGAATGCTAACCCTGCCCAACTCTACCGTGTTCCTTCCCGTAATGATAATTATATCTGGATGTTGCACAACCCTGCGACCAAGGCATTGGCGGTGATTGATCCGGGCGAGGCAGAACCTGTGCTAGCAGCGTTAAAAGAACATCACCTGACGCCAACGGAAATCATCAACACCCATCACCATGGCGATCATATTGATGGCAATGATGAACTTCGTGAACGGTTCAATATCCCTGTTATGGCGCCCGCCGCTGAAGTCAGCCGCATTAACAATATCACCACCACCGTCCGCCACGGGGATCGCGTTACCATCGCTGGTTATGACGCTGCGGTGATCGAAACCCCGGGGCATACCACTGGCCATGTCGCCTTTCACCTTGCGGATTGCGGGGATGGTCATGGCATTGCTTTTGTTGGCGACACGTTGTTTTCGCTAGGTTGTGGCCGTGTGTTTGAAGGCACCATGGCGCAAATGTGGGCTTCGCTCTCGGCGTTGCGGGATTTGCCTGACAACACCTTGATCTGCGCTGGCCATGAATATTCAGCGGCAAACGCCAATTATGTGGCGTCACTAAATTGGCCGCGCGCCGCCGCAAAAACACGGATGGAAGAAATTCATGATCTTCGGGCAAAAGATGAGCCAACCCTGCCGGTTATGCTCAAGGTCGAAAAAGACGCCAACCCGTTTCTCAATTGCGACGCTGATGATTTGCAACAAGCCATGGGCATGGCTGGGGCTGATCCGGCGGACGTGTTTGCCGCTCTTCGCGAAGGCAAAGACGCGTTTTAATGAAGATTGGACAACCGATAGGCCACGGTTTTGCAATTTGGGTAAACATCAGGCTTTTGGGTGGTGACGCTGACGCCTGTGACATCGCGCATGCCTGATATCGCGTCGAAAATCCGCCGGGCAAGCGTTTCCTGCAAATCATAATGCTGGGCTTCGGCGATATTGATCACCGCGTTGCGCACGTCGTCATAATCCAGCGTATCGGCCACTGTGTCCGCCGTTGGCTCCAACCCCTCATCGAGGCGCAATTCCACATCAATCAGCACGCGCTGTTTTTCGGCGCGTTCAAAATCATGCAAGCCAATGGAACAAATCACTTCAACTTCATGCAGAAAAACACTGCGCGTCATGGTATGAGTCACGACGAGGTCACCCCTTCAAGAAAAGCCACATCACGGTTTGGTGGCCTCAAATGCAAGCCGCCATCAATGGTTATGGTATGGCCTGTCATCGCCATCGTGTCCAGCATCATTATTGCCGCGCGGGAAATATCGTCCAAAATCGCGCCTTGCCCAAGGGGGTTGAAACGATGCGCTTTTTGATATTCATCTTCGGTCTGATCCCCTGAGCGGAGAATAATACCCGGGGCGATCGCATTGACCCTCAGATAAGGCGCGTAGGCTTGAGCGGCCAAGGTGGTCAGCCCATCAAGAGCAATCTTCGATAAGGTGTAACTGAAATAATCTGGATTAAGGCCTTTTAACTTGGCGTCGGTGATATTGATCACTGCGCCTTTGGTTTTAGGAAAATTCGGTTTGATCCGCGCCGCAAAAGCTTTCGTCATCACGGCTGGCGCGGTCATATTCACCGCCATATGGCGATTGATCATCGCGGCGGAAACATCATCAGCACCATCCCATTCAAACAAGGACGCGTTATGGATGATCGCCATCATGCCGTCATGAACATCCCATTGATTGATCAGGGCTTCGGCGGCATCGGCATCCGCCAAATCCGCTTGGTGGGTGATGCATTGACCGCCTTTATCCAGAATCTTTTGCGCGGTTTCTTCCGCGGCTTTGGCCGACGTTCGGTAATGCAGATGGATGATCCAACCGCGCCGCGCCAGATCAAGCGCCAAATGTTGACCGACGCGCTGGGATGCGCCGGTGATCAATACCGATTTCGACCGTTTATTGTTCATGATGCCCATGGTTTTGCCCTTTCATCCATGCGTCCTGTTGCGCCATCATATGATAACGCCAGAGCAAGATAATCAGACCGTTGCGGTGATGAAATCCGGCGTGATGCCTGTTGCCGCAATCGCTTCTTCAGCACCGCCATGGCGAAACAACCCATGCCCTGTGATCAGCACCGTCTTCAGCCCAGCCGCTTGTCCGCCCAGAATATCGGTATGCAAACTGTCACCCACCATGGCGATGCGATCTTTATTTAATGTGGTGCGGCGGGAAAAGGCTTCAAGCCTCTGCAAGGCCAGTTCAAAAACCGGCGGATGCGGTTTGCCAAACCACGCAATGTCCGGAATGCGTTGAGTGCTGTTGCCTGCCGCCGCTGCCCAAAACCCCGGCTCGTGGCTGAAGGCATCTTCATGGGGGGCGGTGACATCAGGATTAGCCACCAACACCTTGACCCCAGCGGCCATCGCCGCGACAAGACAAGATTGCCAACCGCTATGCCAATCCACCGCACCGAAGAATCCAATAGCATCGACCTCAAGCCACGCGCTTGGCGCATCCGGGCGAAGCGGCAAGCAGGTGATGCCATCAACATCAACGCCTTCAACAAAACTATCCACCACCCCTAAGGTTTTTATCCCGGCGGGTTGTTGATGCAGGTAAGCCAGCAAAGCATCACGGCTAGACACCACTTGCTCAGGCGCAAAATCCATCCCAAAGCCTTGATATTTGGTGACGGCGGCGGCGGTAGGCTTGCTCGCGCCATTGGTCAGCACCATCACGTCAATCCCACGCGACTGTGCTTCTTTCAGCATCTCAACCGCACCAGGAATTGCGCCTTGACCGACATTCAACACGCCATAACCATCCAACAAAAGCGCATCGAATAGATCGAGCAAATCACGCAGCCGTTCGGCTTGTTGCGATGATCTTAGCGCGGCTTGCGGCATAGACGGCCTTAGGTTTTCATAAACCGAAAGCGCTTGATCAAGGGTCATCGGCTCTTGATGATTGTAGATATCCAAATCCATAGCGTTTGACCTTAGTCGATTATCGCCCCATTGTTATAGCAGGATGAACAATACGCGCATCCTTGAAATTGTTTTAACCGCAGATTGATCTTCATTAAAGCCATGACCGACCAAACCCCTCAAAAAACGATTCTAATCACCGGATGCTCTTCGGGCATTGGGCTGGATAGCGCAAGACGCTTCCATGAAAAAGGGTGGCTTGTGCTTGCCACCTGCCGCAAGGAAGATGATTGTCAGACCCTGCGGGCAGAAGGGCTGACGTCCTTTCGGCTTGATTACGAAGATGCTGATTCCATCCAATCTGGTTTTGACGAAGCGATGCGGCTCTCGGGTGGCCGGATTGATGTCTTGTTCAACAACGGCGCCTATGCCATCCCCGCCGCGCTTGAAGATGTGCCGACGGCAGCGTTGCGGCAAATTTTTGAAGCTAATTTTTTCGGCTGGCATAGCCTGACGCGGTTGGTATTGCCGGTGATGTTCCGTCAAGGCCATGGCCGTATCATTCAGAATTCGTCGGTGCTGGGCTTTGCCGCCATGCGGATGCGCGGCGCTTATAACGCCACTAAATTTGCCATTGAGGGCCTGACCGATACGATGCGGCTTGAACTGGCCGGCTCTGGGGTGGAGATGATCTTGGTTGAGCCTGGCCCAATCCGCACCCGCATTCGCGAAAACGGCTATATCAATTTCAAACACTGGATCACTTGGCAAGGCACAAGGTTGGAACAGGTTTATGAAACCGCGCTGATCCCACGTTTATCGGCGGTGAACCCGCCGCGCGATCCCTTCGAATTAATGCCCGATGCCGTGACCGATGCGGTTTTTCACGCCGCCACCGCCAAGCGGCCAAAATTGCGTTATCGCATCACCATGGCAACCAAACTCATGGCTTTGATCAAACGCATCACCACCTCGCGCGGCTTTGACCGCGTCACCAAACATTATTGATTGGCGTTATGCTTAATCGCGGTAATTTGAGCCTTCTTCGTCCAGAATCGCCTTCATTTCTTGCATGAAACCATCGCCATAGTCGGGATAATTTTCAAGTTCTTCGGCGGTTTTACGCGCGATATCATCCGGCAAAACGCGGAGCGGCTGGCCTGTTTGCAACGCCCGAATATAATTTTCCGCCGCCCGTTCAAAATAATACAAGCGATTGAAGGTATCCGCGGGTGAAGACCCAATCACCAATACGCCATGGTTGCCCATAACCATGACTTTGGTTTTCGGATCGCTCAGCATCGAGGCGCAACGCTCGCCTTCTTCTTCAAACGCCAACCCGCCATAGTGTTCATCAACAACGATGCGCTCAAAAAACATGGCGGAATTTTGATCAATGGCTGGCAAGCGGCTATCGGCCAAAGACGCCAACACCGTGGCGTGAATAGAATGAACATGCATCACGCAACGGGCGTGTGAACAATGGCGATGAATTGAGCCATGCAATCCCCAAGCGGTCGGATCAGGCGCATCTTCGCCCGTCATGCTGCTCGGATCATTAGCGTCCAAAAGCAACAAATCAGATGCCCGCACCCGAGAAAAATGTTTTTGATTGGGATTCATTAAAAACTGCGTGCCATCGTCATTAACCGCAAGGCTAAAGTGATTGGCGACGGCTTCATGCATATTAAGTTTTACCGTCCAGCGGAATGCCGCCGCCATATCGACACGTTCTTCATAGAATTCGATATTGGCGCGATCCTGTACCAGTGATGTGACTGCCATGATAAGCCTCCCTGTTTTCTGAAATTGTTATCGAAAAAGAGGCGTTTAGCAAGCGCCTTGTCGGCTATAACCCTAAGGCTTTTTCAATGGCTTTTTTGAGCTTGGACGATTGCGGCGCGGTGGTGGAGGCAAACCAATTGATCAATTTTCCATCACGACCAATCAGGTATTTGTGAAAATTCCACCGTGGCTTGGCGATCATCCCCAATTCTTCTGCCGCCCATTGGTAAAATGGATGCGCCGTTTGGCCTTTGACCACGGTCTTATCGGTCATGGGAAAAGTGATGTTGAAATTGACGGCACAAAAATCCTTGATGCCTTCTGCCGATAGCGGTTCTTGCCGGCCAAAATCATTGCTGGGGATACCCAACACCACCAGCCCCTGATCGCGGTAATCTTCATAAAGCGCTTGCAAACCTTCATATTGAGGGGTGAAGCCACACGCCGACGCGGTGTTCACCGCCAACACCACCTTCCCTTCGTATTGGGAAAGCGGCAGTGGCGCACCATCAAGGCCATCAAACTCAAAATCATAGGCTGAGGCGGCGTGCGCCAAGGGGGCTATTGTCATCATCAACACCAGAGCAAAGAGTGATAAAAGGGAGCGTTTCAACATGATCTCTATCATGATCTCAATGTGGAATGAGCATCGGTGATGTCAAGCCAACGCCATTGCCTCAATCACGCAGGGATTGCAGGCCAGTGAAAATGATCGGCCAGATCATCGAGATGATGCAAAATGATGTGACCAAGCGTTTTGACCGCATCGCTTGGCGGCGCAAGGTCTGGGATCTGCACCGTCACCGCACCGGCGCTATGGGCGGCCATAACGCCATAATTGGAATCTTCTATCGCCAACATCTGCCCAATCGGATGGGGCAATAACGCTGCCGCCTTGAGGTAAATATCCGGCGCGGGCTTGCCCGCCTCCACCTGATCACCGCCAATCACCTGTTGAACAAATGGCCGAAGCCCTGCCCGTTGCAAGAGCATTTCGGCCTTATCGGTGGCCGATGACGTCACCACCAAGACCGGGATATCATGCGCCTTCATGCGTTTTAATAAAGCCATAGCGCCATCTTTGACCGGCACGGCTTGCGCCAACATCGCCAAATACCGCGCCATCCACTCATCGGCAAAGGCGACAACATCCAAGGTCTTGGGCAAGCCGTGGCGGAAAATTTCATAATGAGCGGCTTTATTGCGCCCCACCAATTGCGGAAAAATAACATCCGCCTGATCAAAGCCGCGGGATTCCATCAAAGCATAAAAAGTAATCTTCGACAGCGTTTCCGTATCGAGCAACACACCATCCATATCGCTCAGCACCGCGCGCGGCAAACCATCGGGTAAAAAAGTCATGGCAAATCCCTATCGGCAAATCGTCAGGCTTGTGGCAAGATGACCATAATGAATCATCGCTGGCAAGCCTTTGAGACGTGAACATGACCGCACCGAACTATCTTGACGAAAACGCGATCCGCTATTTGGTGGTGCATTGCGCCGACACCCCTGATGACGAAGCCTTGACCGCCCTTGATTTGCATAAAATGCATCTTGGTTTCGGCTGGGATGGGGTGGGGTATCACCGGATCATCAACCGTGACGGCACCATCGAGCATGGCCGCCCAGATTATTGGATCGGCGCTCATGTCTATGAACACAACCATGAAAGCCTTGGCGTTTGCCTGATTGGCCGATCGCAATTCACCGATGCCCAAATGCAAGCTCTTGATGACGTTCTTCGCGCCTGGAAAGCCCGTCATCCAAAGGCGGAAATTCGCGGCCATTGCGATTTTGATAACACCGAAAAAACCTGCCCTAATTTTGACGCTGGGGCTTGGGCGCAATCGCGAGGCATCGCATGAGCAACCCCCGCATCATCACGCCGTCAACGCCGATCATGGCCGCGCCTGATGACGCTTCAGGACGCGAAACCGACGCGCTTTATGGTGAAGCGGTCACGGTGCTTTCGGATCATGGTGATTGGGCAAAGATTCGTCTTGAGACCGATGGATATGAAGGTTTTATTCGCAAGACCGCAATGGGGGATTTGCCGCCGCCGACCCATCATATCATCACCCCCCGCGCCTTGTTGACGGCAGAGCCAGGCATCAAATCACCGGCAGCAGGTTATATTCCCCTTGGCGGCCTGATCCATGGCGAAGTCAAAGGCGACAACATCGCGGTCACTGGTCAAGCGGGCATCAGCGGATATATCCCTCATCACCACGCTTTGCCGCTAGGGGTTTATGCCGATGATT
>CAYNQW010000009.1:0-24683 GCA_964399415.1 uncultured Hyphomicrobiales bacterium | reverse complement strand
GCATAGGCTTCCATATCCACAAGATCAGTCTTGAGAGCAGGGGGCGCGGTGACGAATTGATCTCCCGTCCCACAACTTAACCCGGGGCGACCAAGATCAATTGGACCCTCATCTTCAAAAGGCGTTTGACCAAGCGAAAAGCCCAAGGCTTGCACATCCATGTCACGCTGATAAAACCGGCTGACTTCAACAATGCCATGCAGATCAGGCGACAATGCTCCAGCCGTTCCAAAGTTAATCATAATCTTGGGGCGGAACGCCATAATCGCACGTTCCGCCGCTAGGGCTGCGTTTACTTTGCCCACGCCAGTATAAATAATCCGCCAATCTGGTAACAGGTGATGTGGCAATTCATCTTCAAGCGCGACTAGGATTAACGTGTCCGTGGGATCAAAAAGCGGCATGAGCAGAAACCAAAACCATCAATCATAGGCGGTGAGTGTGACCAAAGGCATATCAATCACCTCTTGGCCGCCCAAGCCTTTGAGATGGATAACCACGGCACAAGCCACCGCCTCTGCGCCGACAGCTTCCACAAGCGCTTTCGCGGCTTTGACCGTGCCGCCAGTGGCGAGCAAATCATCAATCAGGACGATGCGCTTGCCGGTGATGGGAGCGTCCGCCTGCATGGTCAACTCGTTCTTGCCGTATTCAAGGGCGTAGGATTGGGTGAGCAATTTTCCGGGCAATTTCCCCGGCTTTCGGAGCATGAAAGAGCCGCATCTAAACCGCTGTGCCATGAGGGTGGAAAATAAAAACCCGCGGGATTCAATGCCTGCAAAACCTTCCGGTTCAAATGGAAGAAGTTTTTCATGGAATAAATCCACCGCCGCATTCATGGCATCAGGGCTCGCCAATAATGGCGAAATATCCCGAAACAATATCCCCTCGATGGGAAAATCAGGATAAGCCGCTATGTAATCATCCATGTTGATTGTCGTCATCACGCGCCTCCAGAATTAATCTTGCCCAAGCCGCCAAGCCAGCAAATCAAGTCGATCCTGTCCCCAAAAAACTTCCCCATTATACACATAACTGGGGGCGCCAAAGACGCCATCGGCCAGCGCCAGTTCCGTTTCGTTTTTGATCTGATCGGACAAGGTTTCCGCATGGCGTTCAGCGTGATCAACCAGCGCCTTGCCATCAAGACCGGCTTCATTGAGAACGTCGATGATCATTTCAGGCTCGTCCATATTGCGATCATCTGCCCATAGCCCTCCTAATATTGCTTCTGAGGCGATTAAAGCCGCTGCATTTCCTTCGGTTTTAGCCGTGGCGACAATGGTATGGGCGGAAAGGCGTGTTTGAGATGGAAAGAATTTAGGTTCCAAGACAAGAGGTATATCAAGATAATCACGAAAGCGTTTGAGGTCCATGAGGCGATAGGCGCGGCGTTCAGGAGCGCGTTTTGGCAAGGGGATCCCTCCTGTTTTCGGAAAGATCGTGCCATAATCAACCACTCGAACCATCACCTCGGCTTGATGGGTTTCTGCGATTTGGCGAAAGCGTTTGGCGCCAAGATATGTCCATGGGCTGACTGGGGTCAGATAATATTGGATGGTTTTTGGGGGCATCATTCACGTCCTATTGTATTGGCTGGCTTTTGTATTGGCTATGCTTTGATATTGTGCAGTCTCTCTGCAATTGGTCAACTCTGCAATTGGTCAACTGGACTTGCCGCCAAGATATCTAAAACGGCGAATATACGCTTCAGCCGCTTCTCGTGGCGGTTGAGGTTTAATCCGCATCTTTGGAACAGATCGAGGACGAGCAATGGCGAGTTTTGCTTCTTGTTCCGTAAAACCTGCCAATTGAATGGATTCAATATAGGCCGCCAATTTATCAGCACGTTTAATGGCAATATGCACCCATTGCGGCAGTTCCCCGGGAAGGCCAAACCGAATATGCACGGCTGTTTCTAAACGTTTTTCCACATCGCGATACTCGCTGGATAGCATGGCTTTGAACGGCGTGATCATGTCGCCAATCACATATTCCGGCGCGTCATGCAATAAGCAGGCTAAGCGCCATTGACGCGGGGCATTGGGATTGATTTGAGCAAAAAGCCGCTCAACCATAACGCTATGCTGGGCAACGCTAAACGCCCAATCTCCTTGGGTTTGACCATTCCAACGTGCCACACGAGCAAGGCCATGGGCAATGTCTTCAATCTCAATATCCAATGGTGAAGGGTTGAGCAAATCAAGGCGGCGGCCACTCAGCATTCTCTGCCATGCTCGGGTTGGTTTTTGGGACGATGTTAGGGAGCGTTTGGCCATAATATTACTCACCTTGATATTACGCAAAAAATAAGAAGAAAGCGCGCAATATTTTTGACATCATTGAAAGCGACGATCTTCTGCGGTTGGTTTTAATCATCCTGCATGATAGGCGCTTAAAGTAAAGCATGGGGATCAGAAAATAACATCAACGGGTTATATGCCTATCGGAACAAGATGAGGATTGCCCTTATTGATGGGCAAGGATATAACCGCAGAAACAAAAAGGCATCGCGTTATACCGAACATGGATTATTATCAAACCACAGATCGCTATCGGAAAAAGGAATTCCGCAACCAGTTCAGCTGGTTGGTGCGCATCAGTGTGATGATGCTGATGGTATGGATTGGGTGGTTTTGGGGCAGCAGTCAGCAAGAAGCGCGCATTTCAGTGATTAATGAGCAAATCGCCGAAACTCGTCAGAATAATGACCGTTTGGCGCAGGAATTGGCCACCATCACCACGCAATTAACCGTTGAGCGTGAAAAGCGAATTTCAGCAGAACTGCTAAGTGAGCAGGGTGATGATAAAACCGCCATGGAACGTCTCAAAAAGATCGTTGCTCGATATCTGGCACGTGGCATCAAAGAAGATGATATCCGCCTTGCGCTTCAATCGGCGGCCAAGTCTTCGCGTTGTCGTCCGCTCGATCAAATTGATTTGGCGGTGGCGACCAGTTTTTTTGCTGGCACTGAATCCAGCGCCGAATTGCTGGATGGCACGCTTCAGGTTTTTGTTGAAGGCGAGGCTGAACAAGAAGCCACCAAAGAACGCCCATGGTTTGACGCGGAAAAACCAGTTTCAATTCGCGTATCATATCTTGGTGGCGAAAAGATTGCTTCAGGCCAATTGCCAATGGCTGTTTCGCTTTTGGCGGATGCTTGGATGCTCAAGATTGATTTGAAACCAGCGAATTTGCGCGGTTATGTTGACGTCAATCTGAGCAAGTGCAGCATCAATTGATCACCGCCGATTGGCTTTAATTTGTTAAAGCGTTGGGCGTTGCACCGCAAAGACAGCATCAATCGTGGCATAATCCATATAACCAAGACGAGCGGCTGGATTATATTTCAGCACATCCACTTTGCCATCAACAATAACGTGATCCGCAATATGGATGCCAATAACTTCGCCCATGACCCAATGATTACGGGTGCCGTCAGGCGCTTCTGGCAAGGCGATAATGTCGAGGAGTTTGCATTCCAATTGGCAAGGGGCGTCTGCCACCATTGGCGCTTTGACAAGCGATGCAGGGGTGGCTTTTAATCCCGCGTATTCAAATTCTGAAATCCCATGATTGAGATCCGCTGACGTATCGCTCATCGCTTGAATTTGTTGTTTTGAGACGATATTCACCACAAATTCCCCTGTATCTCGCGCATTCACCAATGAGTCTTTTTCGCCATTCAGGCTTCCATTTGCGCTAGGGCCTGCGGAATATCCCACAATAGGCGGGGTTTCGGACATGGCGTTAAAGAAACTATAAGGCGCGACATTGGGCGTGCCATCGGTGCTGATGGTGGAAATCCAGCCAATCGGTCTTGGCGCAACAATCGCCTTAAAAGGATTGTGAGGCAGGCCGTTTTCTTTATGGGTGCCGGGGGTGAAAAACATCAATTGTCTCCAAAATAAAGGCTGAAGTGAGCGATAATTTAAGTATTTTGACCGGGGGAGGCGGGAATTTCAATAGGGATTCAAATGCCTTCGCGCGGTGTGCAAGTGTCCGAAAACATTTGCTGAAACAGCGATTCCTTGCATTGAGCCCAAGCTGGCGCGTCTTGATCGCGGCTCACCATAATGCCTGCAATCAGCAAAACCGCGAGCAAGCCATAGAGCACCCAACTCATGCTTCCAAGTTTGAAAAATTTGTTATTTTGATCCGTCATCGTCTTGATCCCAGTCTTTTATATGTGATGGGTAGTCGTCCTCATCAATATTATCTTCAGAAAATATTTTCCCAGCGACTGATTTTCCGGCTTGATGGGTGCTATCCGGCTCACCCGTCACCAACGGATGCCATTGCGGTAAATCTTTGCCTTCATGCAACAACCGGTAAGCGCAAGTTTGAGGCATCCAAGGCAAATCATTCAGCCGGTCAGGGGATAAGATCACGCAATCTTCGACAATCGACTTTCGGTTTTGGTAATTGGTGCAACGGCAAGTTTTACCATCCAAGAGCGTGCAACCGATTTCCGTGTAATGGATGGAGCCATCATCGACATCTTCCAATTTAATCACGCAACATTTGCCGCAACCATCGCATAACGCCTCCCATTGCAAAGGCGTCATCTCAGCCAAAGGCGTGGTTTGCCAATACTGGCTTTCGCTTAAGGTTTTGAACGTAGATTTATCCATTGGTTTCATTGAACTGACGGGCAATCGTTTCGGCAATCAATTTGGCTTCACTGGCAATCGTGGTCGCGCCAACCACATCACCACGGCTAAAGACGGTGGGCGGCCCAAGGGCAAACCCGCCGGGATGGGCTTGACCGCTACTGTTGATCAAATGCAGCGTTTCATCAACCATGACCTGTTGGGCTTCGAGTTTCAATGTTTGGTTTTTGCCCATGGCCTTGATTAGCGGGTCTTGGCCAGCGCCCGTGGCCATAATTGCATGATCAACCTCAAGATCATCCCCCGATGAAAGGGTGAGGCGAAGGGGCTTGCTTGAGGGTTGATCTGAAGAAGGAGGCGTGATGCTGGTCACGCGTCCCTTGATGAGGGAAAGTTGATGGGCTTTGAGCAATCGATGCTGACTCCTGACCGTTTGTGGGGAAGCGCGATAGCGCAACAATTGCCATAACCATCCGAAATGCCTTAGAAGTTTGCGTTTTTCATCTTTCGGCAAGCCGCGCCATGCAGGGCTTACGCCTTTCCGCAGGTTTTCAAAACAATCTTGAGTGGCGCGATCAAGCCAATCGCCCTTGCCCATGGTGGTTGCCATAAACCGATACATTTCGAGGGCGGATGTTGGCGCTGGCCAATCGAGTTCAGGCATCTCTGCCCAATCCAGTTGCGGCGGCGGCAGTAATCCTTTCGGTGATATGATGGTGATCTTGCCTTGGTGTTGCTGAGCGTCGAGGCAAGCAATGGCGTCCATGGCGGTCAATCCGCCTCCAATAATCGCAAGATCAGCATTCGGATGCATTTGATCCATCCAATCACCTTGCCATGGATTGGTGATTAAGAACGGCGCTAATTTCGAATCAAGGTCAAATTTAAGCGCCGGGGATGGGTTGCCCGTGGCCAAAATCATCAGGTCAAACGCCGATTGACCATCATCGCAAGAAACAAGCCACTGACCATCAAAGGCAATCGCCTTGACGTTGGCCTTGCGGTGATGGATGGGGTTGGTTTTGGTGACGGTGGTCATCTTGGCCGTCATGTATCGCGCAAAATCAGAACGTCGATAAAATGACCCAGCGGCGTTGTGAGCATCGGGATCATCAAGATTGGCCTTAGCCCAATTGGGAAAATCATCGGGATAATCGGGGTCAATGCGCATGATTTCAGCGCGGACATTAAGCCTGAAGTCCTTGTTCAGGGTGCCGTAGGCTTGACCATGCCCCAAGGTTCCTTGCCCAAACACCGTGATATTTTGGCTTGGAAATCTAGATTTAATGAGGTGGTAAACGCAAACTGCGGCGCTATATCCATTGCCGATTATTGCGAGGCTTTGCATGATTTATGCGGTGTCACCACGGGTGAAATATTGCCCGCGATGATAACCCAATCCTAATTTTCCAGAACTGCTGAAATTATCAATACGGCCTAACATAATGGTGTGATCACCAGCGGCTATTGCTTGTTCGAGGGTGCAATCAAAACTTGCGGCGTTATCACCAATAATGGGAAAGCCCAATGCGCTGTTTTGCCAGTGAATTCCCTCAAAGCGATTGGCGATGGGGGAAGCAAAGCGGCTGGACAATTCCTGCTGATCTGACGCTAAAACATTAACCGCAAAGCCGCGCCCTTTGGCGAAGGTGTTGAGGTTTTCTGAGGCATTGTCGATGCAAACCAAAAGCATGGCAGGGGATAAAGACACAGATGTAAACGAATTGGCGGTAAAACCAACAGGCTTATCATTGCTGTCCGTGGTGGTCACAATGGTCACCCCAGTCATAAATGTGCCAAAACATTGCCTGAGTGTTTTTATATCAATTTCCATGAGGGACTCTTTAGCCAGATGAGCAATCTTATTTAGATATATGGATTGATTTTGAATATGCCAAACTGAAAAATATTATTTTTTATGCCCTCTGATCCGCAAGGATAATATCAGCGGCTTTTTCGCCAATCATAATCGTAGGCGCGTTGGTATTGCCAGAGACCAATTCCGGCATGATCGACGCATCAACCACGCGAACACCTTCAAGACCATGGACTTTTAACCGAGAATTAACAACATCGCCTTGTTTTGGGTCAGGTCCCATGCGGCAAGTGGAGACCGGATGATAAAGCGTGACGCCTGTTTCACGGGCATAGGCCAGCAATTCATCATCCGTTTTCAGGTCTTGCCCCGGGCGCATTTCATGAGCCACATAAGGCGACATGATGGGTGATTCCATAATTTCGCGGGCAATTTTCATCCCCGCCACATGAACACGTTGATCTTCTGCGGTGGTGAGATAATTGGTGATGATCTTCGGCGCTTGACGTGGATCAGCCGATTGCACATGGACAGAGCCACGGCTTTCTGGCCGCAATTGACATGGGCCAAAGGTCATCCCCGGGAAGGTGTCAAACACACGTTTGGCGGGATTGGCAAAACTCGCATTGGCGATGTGATATTGAATATCAGGTCCCGTGAGGCCGGGGCGACTTTTCACAAATCCAGCAAGGATGCCCGCGGGCAAGGCCAAAGCCCCGCGCCGAGTGGTGATGTATTTTATCACTTCTTTGACCAGACCAAACCCGCGCGACAAATGGTTGATCGACAAGTTCTGATTAAGCCGCCACGACAGCCGAGAGATATAATGATCCGCCAAATGCGCGCCCACGCCGTTCAGGTGATGCTGAGGGGTGATGCCGATGCTTGTGAGATGGTCAGGATCGCCAATGCCGCTTAACTCTAATATTTGCGGGGATTGAATCGCGCCTGTGGAAACGATCACCTCGCGGCCTGCATCAAGGTGATGATCACTATCGCCGATGCGATATTCCACGCCAGTGACGCGTTTGCCAGTGAGTATCAGCCGGGTGGCAAGAGCGCCCGTGATGATTCTTAGGTTGGCGCGTGAACGGATCGGATCAATATAAGCCTTCTTCGCCGAGTGACGGACGCCGTTTTTTTGCGTGACTTGATAATAACCAAAGCCATGCTGATCATGACCGTTGTAATCAGGATTATGTGGATAGCCGAGGCTTTCTGCGGATTTGATGACCAAATCAAGGGCTTCGTAACGATCGCGCACCATGGCGACATTAAGGGGGCCTGATTGACCGCGCAATTGCGGGTCCATGTCTTCGGTGGCTTGCGCTTCGCAAAACTCGGCTTTGCGGAAATATGGCAAGACATCTTGATAAGACCAGCCTGGGTTTCCCTTTTGCGCCCAATGGTCATAGTCATGGGATTGGCCGCGGACATAGAGCATCGCGTTAATGGCGGAAGACCCCCCCAGCACCTTGCCGCGCGGGAACAGGATCCGGCGGTTGCCGCTTGATTCTTCTGGTTCGCTTTCAAACATCCAATTGATGGCAGGATTCACCATGGTTTTAACGTAACCGGCAGGAATATGGATCAACGGATTGCGATCCTCTCCACCGGCTTCGAGCAAAACAACTTTATTCTTCGGGTTCTCAGACAGGCGGTTGGCCAAGACACAACCGGCGGAACCGCCACCAATAATCACATAATCAGGCTTGTCCATAACTGCTCCTCAAACTAATTTTAATACGCTAGCCGCTTGGTGATTTCAGTCAATGTTAAAGTCATAACAAAATGAGGAAATAATGACCGCACCGCTGACAATCAGTGAAGGCCGTATCCGTGCCATGACCGCCGCGCTTGACGATCTTGCTCAAGCCGAGGCGCGTGCAGTATCGGTGCCGTTTTTTAGCCCTGATGATATTTCAGCATTGATTCGTCAATGCCAACGTTTACCCATGCGGCAAGCAAAACCGCGCGTTGGTGCTGAGGGGCGTGAAGTGATACAGGATTTTGATATTTGCTTTCCTGCCCCAAAGGAACGTGCCTTGGCGCAATTGGCTGACCTGCTGGAAGACACGGTTAAGCAGGCGCTGTCGCGAACCCAGTTTGCGCATCTTGACGAGGCCTTCACCCTCAATGACGTGGCGGTTCAGCATTATCATCCGAAATCAAAAGGCATTGGTGTGCATATGGACTCGCTTCGGTATCGCGGGCTTGTCTTTATCATCACTTTGGCGGGTCAATCTAAATTGAGCGTCTGCAAAGACCGTGACGGCAATGGCTCACAAGAGATTGACGATACTCCAGGGCAATTGGCTATTCTTTCTGCGCCGGGGTTTTGCGGTCGAGGAGATGAAGAATCCCGCCCGCTTCATTACGTCCATGCTGTCGATGGCGGGCGATTGTCCATTGGCCTGCGCCATGACACAAGAGCTTGATGGGCAACCCTTATAATTCGATTTTGGTCAGCAACACGGTCTTGCAGGATGGGAGAGGTTCTGTCAGGATAAAAAAATCAAATATCGAATTAATAGAGGAGGGCGATATGCAAATTAGTGTTTCTGGTAAGAATATGGATACAGGAACGGCCTTCCAAGACCATGCTGTAACCGCATTAACCGCCGCCGTTTCCAAATACTTTGACAACGCGATCAGCGCAAACATCACCTTGATTAAAAGTTCTGTTGGATTTGAAACCCATATTCGGGTGGTGCTGTCTCGGCGGATCGAAATGGAGGCCAATGGCCGGGCTGGTGACGCTCATGTATCGCTTGATGAAGCGGTGGAGCATATCGAAAAACGGTTGCGGCGTTACAAAAGGCGGTTGAAAAATCATCGCGCCGAACCTGAAGATATTTTGCCAGCGACTTTGACCTATTTTGAAAGCGCGGTGGATCACGATCAAGAATTGCCGGAAGATATTAGCGCGCCGCCAGTGCTTGCTGAAATGGATTATCACATTCATCTCATGACCGTTGAAGAGGCTGTCATGATCTTTGAATTATCCGGGCAAACCGCCATGATGTTCCGCAACAAATCCCATGATGGGTTAAATATGTTGCATCGCCGCGAAGATGGCGCGATTGGCTGGGTTGATCCTCGTGGCAACCGTAAGAAAATCGCCTAATCCTGAACGGTTAGTTTCAGCGCCGTTATAATTAAAGGCGGTTGAGAAAATTGATCATCCATTGGCCGCCGTTAAGCGCAGTCTCTTGATGACCTTCAGCCATATAACACAATTGGCTGACAGAAAGCGGCTCAATCTTCATGCTAAGCGCGCGCCCTGCATCAAGGCCGAGCATTAAGCCAATCAAGCCGCGAATAACCATGCCATGGGTGATCAGCACCAAATGCTCGTTTTGATGACTTTGGATTGCTTCAAAAACAGGCTCAAGCCGCTCAATCAATGAGGTGAAACTTTCGCCATTGGGCGGGGTGATCTCAGGATGAAGGAAATGCCAATTGGTTTTATCAAGCGGCTCAATGTCTTTCCAAATGTCTGCGATAGGTTGGCCATGCCAATCGCCATAGCGTTGTTCTTCTAAGTCAGGAACAATTTGCCTTCCATCTGGTTTGGCCGCCCCGTGTTCAATAAACGCATCAGCCGTTTTCTGACAGCGTCCAAGGGGGCTGATCCACCACTCAGCGTGAGGCGGGATCAACGATGATTGCCTTCTGATTTGCTCGGCATCGCCCAAATCAACTTCCGCGTCATAAGGCGGCAAGGTGCCTTTCGGGTAGATGGTCGGCGCATGGCGGATCAAGGTGACGGTCAGGATGCGCGGGGATGCCGTCATGTTCAGGCCTGTATCGGGGTTAAGACCATGGCAAGGGTCATCAGCATGGCGGCTTCGCTCAATTGCTGGGTTGCGCCAAGCCCATCGCCATTAACGCCGCCAATCCATCGCACCATAAATCGACCCAAAAGGCCGGTGATGATCAGCCCGATTGCCATGGCTGAAATGGCCGCGTGGACGGGCAAAAACAACAACCCCATCAACAGCCCAAACCCTAAACCAATCAGCATCGTGATTTGCGAAGGACTGCCGGTCATGGCGGCTAAACCTGTTTTTTCTGGAGTCGGATGAAGCCAACGTTGCAAGCCCATCATGCTTCTCGACATGGCGGAGACCGCAACAATAGCCCCAGCCATCACGGTCAGGCTTAGGTTGCCAAGAGCAGCCATCGCGGCAACATCCACAATCACAATGGTGATCAGGGCTAAACTGCCAAAACTGCCAATGGCGCTGTCATGCATGATCGCCAGCCGATGAGAAGGATCACGCCCCCCCAAACTATCGGCAAGATCAGCAAGCCCATCTTGATGCAAACCGCCTGTCAATAACGCCATGCCCGCAAGGATAATCACCGCTACCGCCAAAAGGGGGAGGTGAGACGCCGCCAAGACCACCCCAATCAATACCGGCACGATTGCAACAATCACTCCAATGAGGGGAAAGCACCAATAACTCCGAGCCGTATTGGGCATAGTGTCATGATGGATAGGCATGGGGATGCGGGTCAAGATCATCGCCGCGGCAATCATGTCTCGTTGCCCATGAGAAAAGTTGAATTGGTGCAGTTTATCCATGGTCGTTGCGGGTCAATCGGTTCTGGCTTAACTGGCGCCAGACACGCCAGCTTCAGCAAACGTTGCCATTCCATTATGGGCGGCAAGAGCCGATTTCACAATGGGCAAGGCGGTGGCCGCTCCTGACCCTTCGCCTAAACGAAGACTGAGGTCAAGTATCGGTGCTTTGCCAATGGCTGATAAGATGTTGTCATGGCCAGATTCCTGTGAGCGATGGCTGATCAACACATGATCCAACGCGGCGGGATTATCTTTGAATAGCGGCAAGGCGGAAGCGGTGGAAATAAAACCATCCAACAAAACCGGAATGCGGCGATGGCGTGCCGCTAAGATCGTGCCGGCTATCGCGGCCATTTCTCGTCCTGCGAACGCTGATAAAATGCCGAAACCATGGCTGATAATAGACGCATTGACCGTTATGCCGCGATTGACCACATCGGCTTTTAGCGATAGCCCTTGATCATCCACGCCCGTGCCGCGCCCCACCCAATCTCGTGATTCGCCACCAAAACAGGCCATGCAAACCGCCGCCGCCGCCGTGGTGTTGCCAATGCCCATTTCGCCAAGCAAGAGCATATCCGCATCATCAGGGATGGCGGCAGCGCCTTTGGTCATGGCGTCTAAGACTTCGGCTTCGGTCAAAGCGGCGCCTTGGGTGAAATCTTGCGTTGGTTGGTCGAGATCAAGCGCGATGACATCAAGACTTGCGCCAGCGGCTTTGGTCAATTGATTGATGGCAGCACCGCCAGCGGCAAAATTCGCCACCATCTGGACGGTGACTTCAGGCGGGAAAGCCGAAACGCCTAAAGCGGCAACGCCATGATTGCCTGCAAATATGAGGCAAGCGGGCGCGTTGATCACTGGTTTTTCAGCGCCTTGCCATCCGGCCATCCAGATCGCGATGTCTTCCAATCGGCCCAGTGACCCCGGCGGTTTGGTCAGTTGCCCTTGCCGGGCTTGGGCGGCTTGAATGGCGCCGGCATTGGCGTTGGGTAAATTGGCGATCGCCTGTTGATAATCGGCTAATTTGTCAAAGGATAAGGTCATGGCAAAGGTCTTGGCACGGGTGATAGGTTTCGGTTCAATAATCTTGATTAGATTTCATCATCATGGGCAGACCTGCTACCATAAAGACGACCGAATTGGCCAGTTCAGCGACGCCTTGATTGAGTAAGCCTAAATGATCTCGAAAGGCTCTCGCCATTGCGTTTTCGGGGACAATCCCCATGCCAATTTCATCAGACACCAATACCACCGACGCCGAGGTGTTTTTGAGCGCAGTTATTAAAGCCTCAATATGCTTATCAATATCATGGTCATGCACCATAAGATTGGTGAGCCAAACGCCAAGGCTATCAATCAGCAAGACATGGCGGTGATCATGCTGACCGATCACCCCGGCGAGATTGAGCGGCTCTTCAATGGTGATAAAAGAAGGATCACGCCGATCAAGATGCCGCTGAATTCGGGTTTTCATCTCGTCATCAAAGGCTTGACCTGTGGCGATATAGATGGGGGTTAAACCATGGTCTTTGGCAGAGGTGAGCGCGGCTTTTTCAGCATAATCGCTTTTGCCAGAACGGTTGCCACCAAGGGCAAAAAGGATGTGGTGATGTTGCGTCATGCCCAGACTATATCGCTCTTTCGATGGGCAAAAAAGGAGTTTGAATCATATTCTTTACAGATTGGCGAAAATACAATGATATTAGTCTGATCTGGGCGTCTTAGCCCCTATGACCCTCCTAGAGTGAGGTAAGGAAGTGTGTGCATGACGGCTAATGAAAAGCGACAACGTCGACGTCAACGAGGGTCGGTTGACCGTGCGGATAAAAAAGCCGCCATCGAACAATTGGCGTGGTCTTTGCCAATTTATAGCGACGCGCCGGTTGAACCTGTATCGCAGGAAGTCCTTGAAAAAATCCATGATACCTCGCTAAAGGTGCTTGAGGAAATAGGGCTGTTATTTCTGAACGAAGATGCCCTTGAGGTGTTGCGAGGCCTTGGTTGCGATATTGATCAAGACACATCGAATGTCCGAATGGATCGGGCGCTTGTGTTGGATGCCATCGAAAAAGCCCCGGCGTCTTTTGAGATCAATGCCCGCAACCCTGAAAAAAATATAACCTTAGGCGGCCAGCATGTTGTCTATTCCGCCGTTGCTTCCGCGCCGAATGTCAGTGATTTGGCATCAGGTCGCCGTGTCGGCACAAGGCCAGACTTCCAAAATCTACTGAAACTTAATCAATATTTTAACTGCTTGCATTTTGTTGCAGGTTATCCCGTGGAACCGGTTGATTTGCACGCCTCGACCCGGCATTTGGATGCGCTCTATGATATGTTGACGCTCACCGATAAGGTCGTTCACGCGTATTCGCTAGGCCCTGAGCGGATCGAGGATGGCATGGAAATGGCGCGGATCGCGGCTGGGGTTAGCGAAGACGTGTTTCGATCAACGCCGCATATGTTCACCAATATCAATTCATCGTCGCCGCTAAAGCATGATTGGCCGATGCTCGATGGTGCCATGCGCGCAACAAAACGCGGCCAAGCGGTGGTGGTCAGCCCCTTTACCTTGTCTGGTGCCATGGCTCCCGCCACGGTGATGGGAGCGTTGGTTCAGCAAAATGCTGAATTTTTAGGGGCATTGGTTTTGTTGCAAGCCATTCGACCGGGGGCTGAAGTCGTTTATGGGGCTTTCACGTCCAATGTCGACATGAAATCAGGCGCGCCAGCGTTCGGCACGCCAGAATATGTTCGGGCGATGCAAATTTCTGGGCAATTGGCGCGAAAATACAAACTGCCTTGGCGCGGATCAAACGCGAATGCCGCCAATTATCCCGATGGTCAGTCGGTATGGGAAAGCGCGGCTTCGCTCAACGCGGTATCATCTGGGCATTGCAACATGGTCTATCATGCGGCAGGCTGGATGGAAGGTGGCCTTTGCGCCAGTTTTGAAAAACTGATCATGGATTGCGAAATGCTCCAGCAAACGATTTATTTGAATCAGCCCATGGATATGAGCGAGGATGCCTTTGCTTTTGAGGCAATTCAAGAAGTCGGGCCGGGCAGTCATTTCTTTGGCGCAGATCACACCCAACGCCGCTTCAAAACTGCTTTTTATGCGCCGTTCATGTCAGATTGGCGGAATTATGAAACATGGGAAGAAACCGGGTCGGTCAAAACGGAAGAGCGCGCCCATCATTTGATGAAGACTATTCTTGCAGATTACGAAAAACCAAGCATGGATTTGGCTATTCATGATGAATTGGTTGATTTCGTTAACCGTCGCCACCGTGAGGGTGGCGCCCCAACAGATTTTTAACACAGCAATTTAACAGGAGCCGATCACAATCGGGGGATGACAATGGCACAAAAAATGAACTCAACAGCACAGGTTGTTGTAATTGGTGGTGGCGTCGTGGGCGCGTCTGTTCTTTATCACCTGACAAAACTTGGATGGACAGATGTTATCCTGCTTGAACGGTCGGATTTGACTTCTGGATCGACTTGGCATGCCGCCGGTGGGATGCACACCATCAATGGCGACCCGAATGTGGCTAAACTTCAGCAATACACCATCAAACTTTACGAAGAGATCGAATCGCTCTCAGGCCAAGACATCACCATGCACATCACCGGTGGGGTGATGCTGGCGGCCACCAAAGAACGATTTGATTGGCTCAAGGGTGTCTATGCCAAAGGCAAATATCTCGGCATGGAAGGGCTGGAATTAATCTCCCCCCAAGAAGCGGCGGAATTGATGCCGTTGATTGATCCACAACATTTCGTGGGCGCGATGTATGACCCGATTGAAGGTCACGTGGACCCTTACGGCGTGACCCATGCCTATGCAAAAGCCGCTCGCAAAAACGGCGCTAATTATTTTACCAACACGAAAGTGGAAAGCCTGACCCAAGAGCCTGATGGCACTTGGATCGTGACCACCAATCAAGGCACAGTGAAGGCCGAACACGTGGTCAATTGTGGTGGGCTATGGGCGCGAAATTGGCCGCATGGTTGGGCTAGAACTGCCCATTCTGGCGATGGAACATATGTATCTGTTGACCGAAGATATGCCCGAAGTGGCCGAATTCAATAAATCCACGGGCAAAGAAATTATCCACGCGGTTGATTTTGATGGCGAGTTGTACTTGCGGCAAGAGCGCGGCGGTATGCTGATGGGCACTTATGAAAAAGCCTGCGTGCCTTGGTCGGAACGCGAAACGCCATGGGAATTCGGCCATGAATTGCTTGAACCGGATATTGACCGCATCGCGCCATCGCTTGAAGTCGGGTTTAAGCATTTCCCTGCTTTTGAAAAAGCCGGTATCCGCCGCATCATCAATGGGCCTTTCACCTTTGCCCCTGATGGCAACCCGGTGGTGGGGCCTGTGGAAGGGTTAACCAATTTCTGGTGCGCTTGCGGGGTGATGGCTGGGTTCAGTCAGGGCGGTGGCGTTGGCCTTGCTTTGTCAAACTGGATCGTAAACGGTGACCCGGGCTTTGATGTTTGGGCGATGGATATCAGCCGTTTTGGTGATTATGCCAGCATGGCTTACACCAACGCAAAGGTTCGGGAAAACTATTCCAGACGGTTTTCGATCCGCTACCCCAATGAAGAACTGCCTGCCGCACGGCCTTTATTGACCACGCCAATTTATGACCGCCTTAAATCTATGGGCGCTCAATTTGGCGCGAGCTATGGGTTGGAACATGCGCTCTGGTACGCGCCTGAAGGCGTCAAAGATGAATTCAGCTGGCGGCGTTCCACTGATTTTGATCATGTTGGCGCGGAAGCCAAAGCCCTTCGTGACAGCGTTGGGATGATCGAAACTTCTAATTTTGCAAAATACATGATCACCGGAGATGGCGCTGAGGCGTGGCTAGATAATGTGCTGGCCTGCCGTATTCCTGAAGTTGGCCGAATGACGCTTGCGCCAATGCTCAAAGATGATGGCAAGGTGATCGGTGATTTCTCGCTGGCACGGTTGGATGACACCACTTTCCTGATCGTGGGGGCTGGCACGGCTGAGGCTTATCATATGCGGTGGTTTATGCGTCATCTTCCCGACGATGGTTCGGTCGATGTGATGGCAATGGGCTTAGGGTTAACGGGTCTTTCGATTGCTGGGCCAAATGCGCGGGCGGTCTTGGCCAAAATGACTTTTGATGATGTCTCCGCGGATGCTTTCAAATTCATGGATGTGCGGGAAATGGATTTGGGCATGGTGCCGGCAATTGTTGGCCGCGTCACCTATACCGGCGATCTCGGCTATGAGATTTGGGTCAGCCCAGAATATCAGCGCCGCCTCTTTGATCAGATCCTAGAAGCCGGGGAAGAATTTGGCATCCGTATGGTGGGCGCGCGGGCATTTAACGCGCTTCGACTGGAAAAGAATTTTGGGTCTTGGGCGCGAGAATTCCGGCCGCTTTATGGACCGGTGGAATGTGGTCTGTCGCGGTTTGTGGCCTATAAAAAAGATGCGGATTTCATCGGTAAAGCCGCCGCGCTCATAGAAAAAGAGGAGGGCGGCACCATGAGGCTGAGGGCGTTTGTGGTGGAGGCTAAAGACGCTGATGTTATTGGTGATGAGCCGATTGCTCACAACGGGCAAGTGGTTGGTTGGGTGACGTCAGGCGGCTATGCCCATGCCTCTGGGAAGTCAATGGCGATGGGCTATGTGCCTAAAGAAGTTGCCGATGAGATGGATGGTTGGGAAATTGAATTGCTCGGCGATCAATTAAAAGCCACGCTTCAACCGCAACCACTCTTTGACGCCAATGGCAGCCGTATGCGAGGCTAAAGGCATCATCTGGAAACATTAAACCAGCCTCAAACAAAACGTTTAGAGGCTGGTTTTTCATAAGGGTGATGGAAGGGTTACTTCGCTCTTAAATCCCAGTGATCAACAGTATTAAGGTGCAATGCATCACCTTCCCATGGATGGGCGCGCGCCAAGTCTTCATTCAATTCAACGCCTAACCCCGGGCGATCTGGCACGATCACATGGCCATCTTCCCAGATGATGGGTTGCGTCAGGATATCAGCATAGAAGCCATCCCATTTGCGAATGGATTCAAGAATCAAGAAATTCGGGCAAGTGGCAGAAACTTGGATATTTGCCGCGCCGACAATAGGGCCGCAATAAAGATGCGGCGCGATATGGGCGTAAAAACTTTCGGCCAAAGCGGCAACTTTTTTGGCTTCAAGAATACCGCCGACACGCCCCAGATTCATCTGGATGATATTGGCCGCGCCTTGTTCCAAAACACGGACAAATTCATATTTGGTGGTGAGCCGTTCGCCGGTGGCGATGGGAATATTCGTAGCCGCGGCGACCTGTGCCATCATTTCAGGACGTTCAGGTGGGGTCGGTTCTTCAAACCAAAGCGGATCATATTTTTCCATCATGCGAGCCATGCGCTTAGCGCCTGATACCGAAAACTGGCCATGGGTGCCGAATAATAAATCCGCGTCATTGCCCACCGCCTCACGCATGGCCTTAAGGAATCGTTCTGAGCGCTCAATATCCTCAAGGCTTGGCATATGAGGGTCGAGAGGCGTGTATGCGCCAGCCGGATCAAACTTCACCGCATCAAAACCTTCTTTGACATAACGCGCCGCCATATCTGCTGAAGCGTCAGGGTCGTTATAGAAGGTGCTTTCATCCATGCCTTCATCAGGATAGATATAAGTGTAACTGCGTAAGCGTTCATGCAATTTGCCGCCGATTAAGGCGTGGACAGGCTTATCACAAGCCTTGCCAATAATATCCCAGCACGCCATTTCAAGCCCGCTCATCACCCCCATCAATGAAATATCAGGGCGAGAGGAAAAGCCGCGGGAATAAACCCGCCGCCACATCTTTTCAATCTGAAACGGGTCTTCCCCCAGCATTTCTCGGTTAAAGACATCTTCGGCCATTTTAGCGACGGTATGGCCGCCAAAGGAAGCCGTGTACATTTCACCATAGCCAACAATGCCACAAGCCGTGGTCAATTTGACAAAAAGAAAATAATTGCCGCCACGTTTTGGTGGTGGATTGCCGACAACAAAGGTTTCGATAGCATCAAGTTTCATGGTCATCTCCCTGATGACTGTTGTGGAGGCTTGGCGTTAATTGTTATCATGGGGGAATTGGATCACAACCCGCAAGGATGATGGCGATGACGCTTTATCAATAGCGGCGTTAATCTCATCAAAATTAAAACGGTCACTGATCAGCGCATCAAGTTCCAATTGCCCCGATTGATAAAGATCAATCAGCATGGGGATGTCGTCGCGGATCATGGCTGATCCCATCTTTGTGCCGATGATGGTTTTGGCAGAACCTGCTAAATCGGAAGCGTTAATCGCCACCAGATCATCGCTTGCGGGCATACCAAGAATGACAACCCGGCCTCCGGTTCGGATCATGGGCACGGCGGCAGCGATGGCTTTGGAAGCACCAACCGCGACAAAAGCGGCATCAACGCCTTTGCCTTTGGTGATGTCCATCACCGCTTCTAGCGCGTCGGTTTTGCTGGGGTTGATGAAATGCGTTGCGCCCAGCCGTTTGACGAGCGCTTCTTTGTCTTCGGCTATGTCAATGGCAATGATTGTGGTCGCGCCGGAAATGCGAGCGGCTTGGATGGCATTGATGCCGACGCCGCCTGTGCCGGTGACGATAACCGATTCACCCGCTTGAACTTTGCCGACCCGAGTGACCGCCCCAAAGCCAGTGATGACGCCGCATCCCAAAAGACTGGCCACATTAAAATCCAGATCATCGGGAATGGCGATGCATTGGCGTTCATGCACCAAGACTTCTTCGGCAAACGCCCCGCTATTCATGGCGGTGATCACATGATGATTGTTTTGGTCGGTTAACGCTGGGCTGGTGATCTGGGGTGGCGTGGCGCAAATTGCCTCAAGGTCTTGCTGACAGGTTGAGCAAGTTCCACACGACCGCATTAAAGTCACGATGACGCGATCACCAACGGCAAATCCCGTGACCGCATCCCCGGTCTCAAGCACGGTGCCTGCGGCTTCATGGCCAAAAACAAGCGGCAGGGTGCCGCCCCAATAGCCACGAAGATAACTGATATCACTATGGCAAATGGCGCAGGCCTCAACACGAACTTTCATGGCATTCCCACTGGTGGGCGCTATGGTGACATCTTCAATGGAAAGGGGAGAATTAAAGGAACGGCAAATGGCAGCACGCATGGGAACCTCATAAAAAAGTTAACTTACTCTGTGCCAGAGTTTTGCCGCGCTCAAGTCAAAAATTGAGGACTAGTCAAAAAAAATGAAGCCTAGCCGAGCCAGGCTTCATTCTCTCAGGGTGGTCCCCCAACCACCTGAAATTATATACGATGATAAGGCGTTATTCCGCGACTCCTTGCACTGGGATTTGATCGTGGAATTGATCCTCTTCGGTAGAATCAGTCAAGGCGGTGGTGGAGGACTGACCGCCCTTTACCGCAATGCTGATCGCATCAAACCAACCCGCGCCGACTTCACGCTGGTGACGATGGGCGGTGTATCCGTAGGCTTCGGCGGCAAATTCCGCATCTTGCAATTCGGTATAGGCCGACATCCCCCGAGCGGCATATCCGCGCGATAATTCATACATGGAGTGATTGAGGGAATGAAAACCCGCTAAGGTGATAAATTGGAATTTATACCCCATGGCGCCAATTTCGCGCTGGAAACGTGCGATTTCATCTGCCGAAAGATTGGCGGTCCAATTGAAGGAAGGGCTGCAATTATAGGCCAGCATTTGATCAGGAAATTTACGGCGGATGGCCTCAGCAAATTTTGCCGCTTGATCAAGATCAGGGGTGGAGGTTTCCATCCATAACAAATCCGCATATTCAGCATAGGCAAGGCCACGGGTGACACAGCGTTCAAAGGCACGGTCATCGGTCAGGCGATAAAACCCTTCAGTGGTTCGCTCGCCCGACAAGAAAGGCCGATCGCGTTCATCAACATCTGAAGTGATGAGTTTTGCGCTTTCGGCATCGGTGCGAGCAATGATCAGCGTCGGCACGCCAGCAATATCCGCCGCAAGACGAGCCGCGTTCAAATTGGTGATATGTTGTTGAACAGGGATTAACACTTTGCCGCCCATATGGCCGCATTTCTTCTCGCTTGCCAATTGATCTTCAAAATGAACCCCTGCAACACCGGCTTCGATATAAGCGCGGGTGATTTCAAAGGCGTTGAGGGCGCCGCCGAAACCTGCTTCTGCATCGGCGATGATGGGCGCCAGCCAGTCAGTCTTTGGCTTTTGCCCATTATTTTCAAGCGTTTCAATTTGATCCGCGCGCAAAAGCGTTCGGTTTATTCGCTTGGCCAATTCAGGGCCAGAATTGGCAGGGTAAATGGATTGATCGGGATACATGCCGCCGGCGCTATTCGCGTCAGCCGCCACTTGCCAGCCCGATAAATAGATGGCTTTCAGCCCCGCGCGAATTTGCTGCATCGCTTGGTTGCCGGTCATGGCACCTAGGGTGTTCACGTAATCTTCGCTATGCAGCAGAGACCACATTTTTTCAGCGGTTATTCTTGCCAAGGTATGGTCGACCCTAATGGAACCCGAAAGGGCTTTCACATCGTCGATGGTGTAATCGCGTTTGACGTTGCTAAAACGTCCTGCAGGCGCGTTGGTGAGGGTTTCAAAAGTCATGGCTAATCTCCTTCATCTTCTGATCTTTGGGCATGAAATTTTGCATAGCAGAGAATAATTCAGGTCGCATTGAAAACTGTGAAAACTAGAAAATTGTAAATATTTAACATTTGCAAAATTAGAATTAATTCGTTATAAATTAATAAGATACGAGAACATTGAGGAGCGGCAGATGCTGAAAATTGGCGAAAAACCAATGGTTGGTCATAAGATCAGGCGGCTGAGAACGCAATTGGAACTGACCCAATCGGATATGGCGGCGGCGATTGGCATTAGTGCCAGTTACTTGAATTTGATCGAGCATAATCAACGGCCAGTCACGGTGCCGTTGCTGTTCAAACTTGGTCAGGCTTTCGATATTGATCTGAAAGATTTTGCCGCCGATGACAGCACTCGGCAAATCGCTGATATCACGGAAATGTTTGCTGATCCGGCGATGTCTGGTCATTCCATTTCCAAACGGGAATTGCGTGACTTTGTGACCAGTCAGCCCAATATTGTCGCGTCAATTTTGCAATTTTATAACAGTTTCAAAGCCATGAAATTGGATATTCAGAACGCGGCCACCAGCAATGGCAATTTGCGTCAGCGTTATCAAGCGGTGACCGTAGTCGAGGATATTCGCGCTTATCTCCAAGATCAGGGCAATTATTTTGACGAATTGGAAGCGGCTGCTGAAGCGTTTAGCGCCAATGCC
Source organism: uncultured Hyphomicrobiales bacterium (assembly GCA_964399415.1). GTDB lineage: Bacteria > Pseudomonadota > Alphaproteobacteria > Puniceispirillales > UBA1172 > JAGWAQ01. The sequence goes on along the minus strand of CAYNQW010000009.1, from coordinate 3,291 downwards.
AATCTCAATCTCGACACGCTTTTTGGTGATCTCAAGGATTGGTTCAAAGATGAGATGATGTTGGATATCCAAATCGTCCCAGCAGAAACCATGGGCAACAGTTTGCGGCGCTATGACCCGCATCGCGGCCGCGTTTTGCTTTCAGAAGCCTTGCGGCGACCACAGCGAACCTTCCAACTGCTTTTGCAAGCGGCTTTGCTGACCCAAGATGGGTTAATCACCCGCATGGTCGAAGAGGCAGGCAATGAAGCGATGTCAGGGTTCTTGCGAAACACGCTCGCGGGTTATTTTGCCGCCGCGGTGATGATGCCGTATAAAGAGTTCATCAAATCGGCGCGCGATCTTCGTTATGATCTCGATTTGCTTGGCCGCCGTTTTGGGGTGAGTTTTGAGCAGGTATGCCATCGCCTCACCACCATGAACAGGGCAGGTGATCGCGGCATATCGTTTTTCTTTATTCGTGTCGATTTGGCAGGGAATATTTCCAAGCGCCTTTCCGCCGGCAAAATGCAATTTGCCAATCACGGCGGAACCTGTGGCCGATGGGTGGTGCATCAAGCCTTTCGGGTGCCGTCTAAGATCATCACTCAAGTCGCCGAATTGGAAGAAGGCGAACAGGTCTTTACCATGGCGCGAACGGTCTCGCCTCTTTGGTCGCCTCCGGGTCAGCCGGAATCCGAATTCGCCGTGGCATTGGGTTGTAATGTTGCCGACGCCCGCGATATTGTTCATGCCGATGGGCTAGACCTTGGTAAAGCGGCAAAGCCTGTTCCTATTGGAATCGGGTGCCATGTTTGCGAGCGGATGGATTGCGCCCAACGCTCACAACCTCCTTTAGGGCATCAAGTTCGTTTCGATCCCTTTACCCGCAAATTAGGATTGTTTGACTTGGAGTTTTGATCAAAAAGCATAAGTCATAACAATAAAATATTTGCGCGTCGTCATTGAAGATTGCTTGGTGACGGTCACTGAATTTGCTACAACCGCAATGGAGGCGCGGTCATGGATGATCAGTACATCAGCGGATCACGCGACAATGGTGATCAATTATCAAGTCTCTATGGCATGACGCCAAAAGTAGAGGCGGCGGTGATTGTCGCCTTGGCGGATGGCCATACTCGCCGTGTGCGAGCATTGGTTTCTCCTTTGCACCCTGCGGATCAGGCGGATTTAATTGGGCGTTTGAATACGCCTCAGCGCACACGCCTTATGAAGATGATGGGGCCTGTTCTTGACCCGGATACCCTGACCTATCTGGAAGAAGATTTGCTCGAAGATGCCCTAGCCGCTATCGGTGCTGAGACGGCGGCGCGAGCAATCGTCGAAATGGATAGTGATGACGCCATCGACATTATCGAAGAATTGGATGACGAAGAGCGCGATAGTATTCTTGCCTCCATGCCGGCGGCGGAACGCCTGATCGTTGAAGAAGGCCTGTCTTATCCTGAGGATTCCGCTGGCCGGATGATGCAGCGTGAAGTGGTGGTTGCGCCAGCCCATTGGACGGTTGGTCAGACCATTGACTTCATGCGCGGTCAAGATGATCTGCCGGAAGAATTTTACAGCATTATGATCATTGATCCGGCGCGCCGGGTGCTTGGGCAAGTGCGATTATCGCGGCTCTTGGGCCAACAACGTCCTGTTCGCTTGTCGGAAATTATGGAAACAACCGCGCAACAAATCCCAGCGATCATGGATCAAGAAGAAGTGGCGGTTTTGTTCCGGCGCTATGCGCTGGTATCGGCGGCGGTCATTGATGATCTCGGGCGTTTGGTTGGGATGATCACGGTTGACGACGTGGTGGATGTTATTGATGAAGAGGCCGAAGAAGACCTGATGGCTTTGGCAGGGGTTAGCGATGTGTCGATTCGATCAACGCTTCTGGAAACCTTGCAAGCGCGGTTTTCTTGGTTGATGGTCAATTTGCTCACCGCGGTGGCGGCGTCAATCGTTATTGGGCTGTTTGAAGACACCATCCAGCGCATTGTGGCCTTAGCGGTATTGATGCCTATTGTGGCCTCGATGGGCGGTAATGCTGGCACGCAAACAGTGACCGTTGCGGTTCGCGCCTTGGCCTTGCGGCAATTGTCCCGAGCGACAATCATGGGGTTTGTGGTGAGGGAGTTAAGCGTTGGATTTATCAACGGGCTGATCTTTGCGGTCACCGCTGGGCTGGTGTCGTATTTCTGGTTTGGTGATATGTCGATTGCGCTGGTGATGGCGGTGGCGATGCTGGCGAATTTGGTCATTGCTGGCGTTAGCGGCACGGCAATCCCTCTGACCTTAAGCCGATTTGGCGTTGATCCTGCGGTGGCGTCATCGGTCTTTATCACCACCGTGACGGATGTGGTGGGTTTCCTGACATTCCTAGGCTTGGCGGCTTATTTTCTATTATAATTGAAGCCTAAATGGAGAACACGCGATGCCTTTGCATTTGAAGAAACTGTCGGTTGGCTCCACCAGCATAGACAGTTTGCGCGAATGGCATGAAGAGGTGCTGGCGCGGCGCGGTCGTATTATCCATGTCACCCGATCTTTCCCACGGCGGGCGGAGGAAATCTTACCCGGCGGCTCAATCTATTGGGTGATCAAAGGGAAGATGTGCGCCCGCCAACGGATTGATGAATTTATCGAGGTTGAACGCGAAGATGGCGGCGTTTCCTGCGGCATTGTTATGCGTCCTGGATTGATCCCTGTTTTTGAAAAACGTCATCGGCCTTTTCAAGGGTGGCGTTATCTCGAAGAAAAAGACGCGCCCCTTGATTTGCCAACTGATGCGGATGGCGAAGACACGATGCCTATGGAAATGGCGGAAGAATTACGCGATCTCGGCTTGCTTTAGCGTGTCTTGCGCGGCGATAAGTTAATGGTTTTTGACAAAGGTGACCAAATACATGGGCTTGCCGTCAAACATCACGTCACGGTCTTTGTCGTCAATTTTTTCCAGTCGGCTGGTGGAAATTGGACTGGCCAAACGATAGCCTTGTTCGGACAGGTTGCGGCGGTGAAATTCGAGCGCTGCGCTTTCAAATGTTTCCGCAATGATGGTGATCTTTTCATTCGTCATCGGTTTTTTCCTTTTGCGTTGCCTTCGTGTTGATGGGTGCGATCTCGCCAAGGGCTAGATCAATGTCATCCCTAACAGAGCAAAAAAGAAAAGGCACAGAAAATGGTGAAAATTTGCAACAAGTAAATATTTTTCAATTTACAATGACTTAGCGCATTCTGTCTAATAACATAACGTCTCACAAGTGGTGAGGCTAAACTCAACCACCCTTAATTGTCCTTTAA
>CAYNQW010000008.1:20931-24851 GCA_964399415.1 uncultured Hyphomicrobiales bacterium | reverse complement strand
GACCTCACCATTGCCGGGGCCGACGCCAAACACACCGCCATTTGAAAAACTACGCATGGCGTTATCGGCTTGCATATTGCCGCCCTCTAAATATTTGGTCACCCGATCTTGGACATGAGGAAGGGCAAAATAAGCCGTCACTGCCACTGCCGGGGCGACAACAAAAGACAAACCCAGCACCAACGCCAACGGCATCCCCGCCAAGAAGATTTGCAAAGCCCAAGTCAAGACAATCACAAAGGTCATGCCAATATCCGGCTGCAACACCAAGAGACCTGCCAATACCCCAAGACAACCAATTGAAATCACCCAGCCGGGGAAATTTTGCTCTTCGCGCCAGAGACTCAACAGCCATGCGCTGACCACCGCAAAGCATGGCTTTGCAAATTCAGAAGGTTGCAATTTGATGGGGCCTAACGGTATCCAGCGGGTTGCGCCTTTCACCTCGGGGCCAATCAAAATGGCAACAGCAATCAACACCACGGTCGCGGCTAAACCAAGCAAGCCAAGGATGCGGATCATGCGATGCGATAACAGCGAAGTGCCGAGCATCAATAGGATCGCGAAAGTTAAGAAAATAGCGTGGCGATTGACAAAATGCTGAGGGTCAACATTGATGGTCATGGCCACCGGCGGGCTGGCGGCGAGAACCAAGAACACCCCAAGGACAGCCAGCAGAATCGCAGCGGCTAATAACAGCCTGTCGACGGTCCACCACCAGACGCCTGTAATGCTACGATCAGTGCGGCTAATCATGAGCGCCCTCCATCACAACAGGGATGGTTAAGCCATCGACGATTTGCCGAAAGATATGACCGCGATCTTCAAAATTCTTAAATTGATCAAAACTTGCCGCGGCAGGCGACAATAGGATGGTTGCGTTCGGGCAATGGTCAGATTGCGCGTCATGAAGCGCGCTTGCGGTAGCGCGATCAAGGGTGCCGCTGATCTGGACAGGGCAAGCCGTGGCAATTTGCGTGGCGAAATCTTGAGCCGAAGCACCAATCAAATATGCCCGGCGAACATGATCAAGATGCTGTGCCGCCACACCAATCCCGCCATCTTTAGCATCACCACCAGCGATCCAGTAAATATCTTGAAAACTTTTTAAGGCTTCGGCGGCGGCATCACCATTGGTGGCTTTGCTGTCATTGATGAAGCGAATATCGCCGATTTGCCCGACTTTTTCCATGCGATGGGGCAGGCCGCGATAATGCGGCAAGGCGGCAATCAAGGCATCACGATCAACGCCAAGATGTTGGCAAATCTCCATCGCAATCGCGGTATTAAGCGCGTTGTGTGGGCCTTGTAAATCAGGTGACGTGGCGGTTTTAGGCGCCATGTTCTGATCCGCCATCACCAGTTTGGACACCGTGTGCTCGGCCAATGTTGCCACCGCGCCTTCCGCGCCTAAGACGGTTAAACCGCTTGGCTTAATGGCTTTCACCAAATTCGCTTTAGCGGCGACATATCCTTGCCAGCCACCATGACGATCCAGATGATCAGGGGTGATGTTGATCACCGCCCCCGCATCTAGGCAAAGCGATGGGGTGGTTTCCAATTGATAAGAGGATAATTCCAGAATAATAACGCCGTCTTGACCGGGATCATCCAAATCAAGGGCAGCACGCCCGATATTGCCGCCAAGGGCTGTTTTGACGCCGCTCATGTTCAGCAAGTGATCAATCAAGGTCACGACGGTTGATTTGCCGTTTGTGCCGGTGATTCCCACCAGCTTGGCTTTGGGTTGCGCGCGCATCAGGACTTCGATATCAGAGATGATCTCAACCTTCTTTGCCCGCGCCATCTCTGCGGCGGCATGAGGTTTTGGGTGAAGGTGCGGAATTCCGGGACTCATCACCAGCGCGTCCAATTGATCCCATGGCCAAGACTCAGGCGGCGAAACTTGAACCGCTGGATCAAGGGAAGGGATGTCTCGGTCATCATAAGCAAAGACCTTCGCCCCTGCCGCCACCAACGCCTTCACCGTCGCTTGCCCCGACCGGCTTAAGCCAAGGACGGCGATGGTTTGATCTGACATGCTGAATGGAATGATCATGGTTGAGCCGTTCCCCTTACCGCAATTTCAGCGTTGCCAGCCCAATCAGGGCAAGAATGACCGAAATGATCCAGAAGCGGATGACGATGGTGGATTCCGCCCATCCCTTTTTTTCAAAGTGATGGTGCAGTGGCGCCATGGCAAAAACACGCTTGCCGGTCAGTTTGAACGATGCCACTTGAACAATGACTGATACGGTTTCCAGCACGAACAGACCGCCGATAATGGCCAGCACCAATTCGTGGCGCGTGGCCACCGAAATAGCACCAAGACCGCCGCCAAGCGCCAGCGATCCTGTGTCGCCCATAAAGACAGATGCTGGGGGCGCATTATACCACAGGAAGCCAAGGCCAGCGCCAATCAACGCGCCGCAAAGAACAGCCAATTCACCCGTGCCAGGCACATAATGAAGCTGCAGGTAATTGGCGAAATTGGCGTTGCCCACCAAATAAGCGATAAGGCCGAATGACAGGGCGGTGATGATCACCGGCACAATGGCAAGGCCATCCAACCCATCGGTCAGATTGACCGCGTTTGATGCGCCAACAATGACAAACATGGCAAAGGGAATGTAGAAAACTCCAAGCGGGATGACGATGTCTTTGAGCGAAGGGATCGCCAAGCCGTAACGCAACTCATCTGGTGCCAATTCGACAAAAATCATCGACACGATGAAGGCGGCGAGCAATTGAAACGCTAGTTTTCTGCGCCCCGACAGGCCGTTTGGTGAGCGTTTGGTCAATTTGATATAATCGTCGGTGAAGCCGATTGCGCCAAAACTTAGCGCCACAAACAACACCGGCCAGAGATACGCCGATGAAAACGGTACCCAAAGAAGGGATGACACACCAAACGCGATCAAGATCAACAACCCGCCCATGGTCGGCGTGCCTTTTTTGGCGATGATATGGCTTTCAGGGCCATCGTCACGGATCGGTTGACCTTCGCCTTGTAACGATTTCAGCCAAGTGATCATGCGTTGACCGAAGAGGAAAGAAATGATCAAGGCCGTCATCACCGCGCCGCCTGTCCGAAAACTCAAATAGCGGAAGAGGTTGAACGGCTGAAAGTAATCGGCATACGGCACCAAAAGATCAGGCAGCATGATGGCCTCCATTTTGCGATGGGGTGGTGGATGCCGCGGCCAATAAAGTGCTGACCACGCTGGATGTTTTCATGCCGTTAGACCCTTTGACCAAAACCAAATCGCCATCAGCGATGGTGGTTAGGGCAAGTTCGCCAGCGGCCTTGGCGTTGTCGCAATGATGAAGTTCAGCATTGGGGCAGGCGGTTTCAGCCGCCTTGATCAAATGAGCCATCAACGGCCCAAACCCAATCAATACGCCAAGATCAGCTGTCACCACCGCATGGATCAGGTCTCGGTGCAAAGCATCAGCGGTTTCTCCCAATTCCAACATATCCGCAAGGATCGCCACGCGGCGTCCAACGGTTGGATCGCTTTCAAGGCTGGATAGCGCGGCGGTCATAGAAGCCGGGCTGGCGTTGTAACTGTCATCAATGACCGTGATGGCGCGTCCGTCTGGTAAAGTGATCTCATGGCGTTGACCGCGCCCTGCTAAATCATGAAGCGAGGATAGATCAACCGCGTGAATGTCTTTGCCAAGATGATCAACAATCGCCAAGCCCATCACTACCGAGAGCGCCCAATGCGGCGCGGCCATCTTGATAGCAACATCAATAGGCTTGCCGTTAATCTCCGCGCTGATCGCTAATCCTTGCGGCATACGTTTGACTGAGCAAATCCGAGCGTCAGCCTCTTCGGCATACCCGCAAGTGATCACACGAGAAGCCCCTTGGTCACGGGCAAATTGCGAGAGCGTCGCGCAATAAGGATCATCGG
>CAYNQW010000008.1:0-20831 GCA_964399415.1 uncultured Hyphomicrobiales bacterium | reverse complement strand
AGGCGCGCCGATGTGATTGTTGTAATTGCCCGCAGACGCATGGGTTTTGCCAAAAGACTGCAAACAAGTGCTGATGATTTGCTTGGTGCCGGTCTTCCCCACGGAGCCAGTGATGGCCACGACAGTGGCGGAACTGCGTTGGCGGGCGGCCTTTGCTAAATCTTCAAGGGCGATCAGGCTGTCTCGGGTGACCAGTTGCGGAATCTTGGCATCAACCTTGCGGCTCACCAACGCCGCCACAGCACCGGCATCGGCGGCGGCGGCAACATAATCATGGCCGTCATGATTGTCGCCCTTGATGGCGATAAACAAATCACCAGAGGTGGTCTTGCGGTTATCAAGCGCCATGCCAGTGATTTGCCAATCAGCATCACCATGCAAAGTGGCATTGGTCGCGGCGATCATATCGTTGGCTGTCCAGATCATGCGGCACCCCCATGATCCCTGCCAGCGGGCATATCTCGAATGATGGCGCTGACCACAGCTTCATCGCTGAAGGGGAGGGTTTCTGATCCGATCAACTGGTTGTTTTCATGCCCTTTTCCGGCAATCAACAGCACGTCGCCTTGATCCAATTGTTCCAAGCCTAGGCGGATGGCGGTGTGGCGGTCGGCGATATTTTCAGCATTGGGCGCGGCTTGATGGATCGCGGCGCGGATCGCGCTGGGGTCTTCGTGGCGAGGGTTATCATCGGTGATGATCACCAGATCAGCGTGTTTGGCGGCAATCGCCCCCATTTCCGAACGCTTGCCCTGATCACGATCACCGCCGCAACCAAACACCACGCCGAGCCGACCTTTGGTTTGGCTCCGCAACGTCATCAGCGCGGTTTGCAACGCATCGGGGGTATGGGCGTAATCAACAATGACCACCGCGCCTTTTGGATGGCCATGGACGGTTTGCATCCGCCCCGGCGCGGGCTTAATGTATGGAAGTGCCATCAGCGCATGGGTCATCGAAAGACCAGAAGCATAGGCCAAGGCCGCCGCCATCAGCGCATTTTCCGCTTGAAATTCACCCATCAAAGCGATGGGAATGGTCCAGCGTTGATCATCATGGGCAACCGTCATGGTCATGCCGCCATCAAAATGATGGATGGATTCAATCCGCATCATGGCTTTAGGATCGCGGCCAATGGTGATGATGTTCGTTTCTTGGTCTTGAAGCCTATGGACCAGTTTTGCTCCTGACGCATCGTCAATATTGATCACCGCCGTGCCGCCTTTTGGCAAATGTTCGGTGAATAATCGTGCTTTGGCGTCAAAATAAGCATCCATAGAATCGTGATGATCGAGATGATCGCGGCTGAGATTGGTAAACCCTGCCGCGGTGATAAACACCGACGATAAGCGGTTTTGTTCCAAGCCATGGCTGGACGCTTCCATGGCGAGATTGGTCACGCCTGCTTTTGACAGCGCGTTCAAACTTTGATGCAATTCAATCGCATCGGGGGTGGTTAAATTGGATAGGCCTGCCACGTCATCAAGAAGAGACCCGCGAACCCCAAGCGTGCCAAGCGAGGCGCTGCGCCATCCCACTTGTTGCCAGATTTGACGCAAGAAATCAGCCACAGACGTCTTGCCATTGGTGCCGGTGACCGCGGCAATGATGCTGGGCTGCCCGGGGTGAAAGGCTTTGGCCAAATGGCTGAGCATCAAGCGGCTGTTATTCACTTGGATCAAGACCGCATCGCTAGCCGTTGACTTTTCTTGAGCCACCACCGCGACAGCGCCATTGTTGATCGCGTCTTGGATGAAGGCATGGCCATCATGGGTATGGCCTTTAATGGCCACAAAAATCATCCCAGCGCTGACCTTTCGGCTGTCGGATGTGACGCCCGTGGCTTTTTGCTCCGCCGCGCCTTTGGGTAAAGTGTTGATGATATTCTGGTCAAAGAGATCAATAAGACGCATTCTGCACCTCCGCATCAAGTTGCGGTGAATTAACCTCAAGAAATGGGCGAATTTTCGGCGATTTTTCGTTCACCGGTGCCACACCTAACATTGGCGCGGCGCGGCGGATAAATCCGCCTACGGCTGGCGCGGCGACCCAACCTCCCGTGGCGTAATAGCTGCTGAATTTCTGGCCTTTGGGTTCGTCCACCATGACCACCACGGCATAGCGGGGATCATGCGCTGGAAAGACGCCAACAAATGACGTGATGTTGAGTTTCTTTGAGTAGCGGCCATTGACAATTTTTTCAGATGTGCCGGTTTTGCCGCCCACCACATAGCCTAAAATATCAGCATATTTTCCCGTGCCGCGTTTATGGGTGACCACCCGCCGCATGATGGCGCGTGTATGAAGAACGGTTTCCTTGGTGAACACTTGTTCATCAAAGTCTTTCTTAAGACCGCCTTTGATCAGCGATGGGTAAATGCGATTGCCTTCCCCTACGGCAGTGGCCACCGCGCTGGCAAGATGGGTCGGCGTCACGGAAATGCCGTGACCATAGGAAACAGTCATGGTGGACAGACGCTTCCAACGGCTGGGGTAAAGAGGGCTTGCGACTTCTGGGATTTCCAGGGACAGGCGATCCAATAATCCCAATTCTTTCAAGTATTTTTGCTGGATTTCGCCGCCAAGAGCATCGGCAATGCGGGCAGACCCTTTATTGGAAGAAACAATCATCACTTCAGCGACATTGAGCGGCTTCTTTTCAGGGTGATAGTCATCAATCGGGCGACCATTGACCAATAAAGGAGTGACCACATCAATCATATCGCCTGTGTTGAAACGACCGCTATCGAGCGCCATGGCGGTGTTGAAGATTTTGAAGGTTGATCCCAATTCATAAACGCCTTTGGTGGCGCGATTGAATTTTGCATCGGTATTGGCTTGGCTGAAGATATTGGCGTTGTAATCCGGCAAGGATGCCAACGCGATGATCTCACCGGTTTTGACATCAAGCACCACCCCAGCACCTCCAATGGCGTGGAAGCGATTGATCTGTTCTTGTATCTCTTGCCTTAAAATCGACTGCACCGCGATATCAATCGACAGATGCACATCTTCGCCAGCGGCAAGGGTTTTTTCTAGTCCTGCTTCGATCCCTGTGAGGCCGTGATTGTCTTTATTAACAATGCCGATGACATGCGCGGCTTCATTTTTCTGAGGATAAAACCTAGTCATGCGCTTGCGGCCATAGACGCCTACGATGCCGCGCTCAAGCGCTTTGGCGTAGACCGCTGGCGACACCCGCCAAGACAATTCGGCATAATTGGAATTGCGGGTGATCAGGCTAAAGATTTTTTCTTCGGTCAAATGCGGCAACAGATCGCTCAATTGCGCCGTCACCTCATAGGGATTCATGATCGTTCTTGGATCAGCGTAAAGTTCATAAGCGGGCAGGGACGTGGCTAGAATTCGCCCCTGGCGGTCATAAATCTTGCCTCGTTCGGTCACGGCTTCTTCTTTGCCGAGGCGAAGCGGCACTTTCGCATCCGCAAAGGACAAGACCACCAATTGCATCGCAACCATTAAAAAGGCCGCTGTGCCAAGGGTGAAGGGCAGAGCCAATCGGGCTTTTGCCGTGGCACGAGCATCTTCACGCGGCACTTCGACCAATTTTTTCAGAATGGTGCGCCAGATGCTCATCCGTCTCCCTCAATCACCTTGATGCGGTAAAGATCATTGTTGCGATCGGTATCGCCGTCCTTGTTGCCATCCAGCATATCGAGGGTAAGGATGCGCTGGGCTTCGATGGGGCTGAAGGACAACATCTCTTGCGATAAACTTTGGATGCGCGATGGCCGCGTCAAATACGACCAATCGGCTTCCAGAACCGTGATGCGTTCTTGTTCTTCGGTGATTTCGGCTGTTAATTGGCTGATCCGTTGTTCGCGTTCATGGATCATCGATTCAATGGCATAAGCGCCAATGCCGGCGCCAATGGCCGCCACCCCGATCACAAAAAACGAAATCACGCCGCGCATCCTAATCATCAGGCGGTCTCCATGGCGTGTTGGGGCAGTGCCGCAGCATCGGTGCGAATGGCCAGCCGCAACCGCGCGGATCGCGCTCTTGGATTGGCGGCGATTTCACCTTCGCTGGGGGATTGAGGCTTGCGTTTGGGCAAGGTGAAGCCGGGCAATGGCATAGGTTGATCTGGCAAATGCCGCGATGGGCGAGGGCCTTGACCGGCACGGGTGATCATAAAGTTTTTGACAATGCGATCTTCGAGCGAATGGAACGAGACCACCACCAAGCGGCCGCCAGGTTTCAATTGATGCTCGGCGGCGATCAGCGCGTGGCGGATTTCATCCAATTCGCCATTGACGTGAATACGGATCGCTTGAAAAGACCGGGTGGCCGGGTCAATTTGACCTGGTTTTGGCCGCGGCATGACCGATTGAATAATGGTGGCAAGGGTTTTGGTGCGGGTGATGGGGGCATCCTCGCGCGCTTTTACAATGGCACGGGCGATGCGGCGTGAGGCGCGCTCTTCGCCATATTCCCAAAGCACTCGCGCAATATCCGCCTCGCTGGAATTGTTGATAAACTCAGCCGCGTCTTCACCGGATTTTTCCATCCGCATATCCAAAGGCCCATCATGGCGAAAGGAAAAGCCACGCTCCGCGTCGTCAATCTGTGGTGACGACAAGCCGAGATCAAACACGATCCCATCGACCAACCCAGTTTTCTTTGCGATGGCGGCTTCGGCCAGTTGCGAGAAAGCGGTTTCAACCACGTTAAGGCGGCCTTGATAAGCCGTCACCATGCTCGCGGCGGCGGCGATGGCATCAGGATCACGATCAAGGGCAAGGACTTGGCAGGCGGCGGCGTCAAGAATAGCCCGGGTATAACCACCACGGCCAAAGGTCGCGTCGATAAAGGTCGCGTTATCCTCGGGCTTGAGCGCCTCCACCACTTCATTAAGCATAACCGGCTGGTGGAGCGCCATGATTATGACTCCCTATTGCCGCCTGATATTGGCGGCGGGGCATTGGGTTTAAGCACCAGTTGCGGCAGGCCTTCGGATTTTGCCTTGGCGCGCTGGGTGGCGGCGCGATCGCGATAGGCTTCAGGATTCCAGATTTCAAACAATCGACCCATGCCCGCGAACAACACGGTGGCGTTTAATTCCGCAAAAGCCAGCATATCTTCTGGCAGGCTGATGCGGCCTTCGCTGTCCATTTTCATGTCATGGGCATCGGCCAGCAAGGTTTGCAGGATTTGCACATCCGGCGACAGGCTGTCCATCGTATCCAGAATATCCACAATCTGATTGATCCGCTGTGACCCTTGGCCTTGCAGGCAATTGTCGGTGAGGGATCGGGTGATGATCAGCGGTTGTTGGTTGGCTTCGAGCGTGGCGCGAAACGGCGCTGGCACGGAAATCCGACCCTTGCTGTCAATCTTGTTTTCATATGTGGACAGAAAAATCATGCCCGCTCCCATTGGATGTTTTGACCTTTGTTCAATTCATTGGCGCACCAGTGAGGATCATCCCAAACCCCGAGGTTTCTGCCGTTTGCCCATAAAATTACACCTAAAAGCGCTTAATGGGATATTATGGGATAGCATGGGAATTAATGGTTCGTCAATGGGAAAAGCCAGAAATCACTCAAAAAAGGTATCTTTTTCAATTAGTTAGAGTAATTTCTTAGGGATTTTCTGCATATCATTGATTTTACTTATTATTTTGTTTTGTTCATGTTATGTTCTCATTAAAAACAATAGGTTAGGCATCCAACGGCATCGAATCGGGGAGCAGTTCGTTGCACCATGATCAGAATAGTCTTATTGACAATCAGTGTTATGCGGCCACAATTTGTGCCAGACCTAAAATTATCCTTAACTCGGGCGATTTCTTAAAATGAGTTGCTTATGCTGAACCAACCTTTTGATCAAACCGCCATCACCACGGCTATTGATGTGCTTAAGCAACGCTTTGGTGATCGCGTGTCGACCGCTGAATCGGTTCGCGAAAATCATAGCCATACCACCACCCAGATTGGCAGCGAATGGCCTGATGCTGTGGTGTTTGCTCAGGATAAGCAGGATGTTGCCGCGATTGTTGGGATTTGCGCGGAATACCGCTGCCCGATTATTCCTTTTGGTGTGGGGTCGTCGCTTGAAGGCCATGTCAATGCCGCCCATGGTGGGGTGTCGATTGATATGAACGCGATGGATCAGATTTTGGCCGTGCATCCTCAAGATTTGGATGTGGTGGTTCAGCCCGGTGTGACCCGCGAAAAGTTAAACGAGCATCTCCGTGATACGGGGTTGTTTTTCCCCATAGACCCCGGGGCGAATGCTAGTCTTGGCGGCATGGCGGCGACCCGCGCGTCCGGCACAAACGCGGTGCGCTACGGCACCATGAAAGATAATGTCTTGGCCTTGGAAGCGGTGATGGCCGATGGCCGCATCATCCGCACCGGCACGCGGGCAAAAAAATCATCCGCCGGCTATGACCTCACCCGCCTGATGATTGGCTCGGAAGGCACGCTAGGGGTGATCACGGAATTAACCCTAAAACTGCAAGGCATTCCCGAACAGATCGCGGGTGGGATTTGTTCATTCCCATCGGTAGAAGCCGCTTGCAACGCCGTGATCATGACCATTCAATACGGCATCCCCGTGGCGCGGATCGAATTGCTGGACCCGTTGCAGGTTAAGGCTTGCAATCAATATTCAAACCTGTCCTTGCCTGAAACCCCGCTCTTGCTGTTGGAATTCCATGGCACGGAAAATAGCGTCAAAGAACAGTCACAATTGTTTGGCCAGATCGCCGCGGAGTTTACCCCGCATCCGTTTGACTGGACCACCAACCCCGAAGAACGCGCCAAATTATGGAAAGCCCGCCATGATGCGTTTTGGGCGTGTTTGGCCTTAATGCCCGGCGCCGAAGGCATTTCCACCGATGTATGCGTGCCGATCTCTCGGCTTGCGGAATGCGTTGCAGAAACTCAGCAGGATATCGAAGCAACAGGATTAATGGCGCCGATCATTGGTCATGTGGGCGATGGGAATTTTCACGTCCTACCGCTTGCCATGCCGGGTGATGACGCGGCGTATCAGGCGATTGCCGCATTTGCCAGCCGCCTCTCAGAACGCGCCATCGCCATGGGCGGGACGTGCACGGGCGAGCATGGCATCGGCCAAGGCAAACGCAAATATCTTCGCCAAGAATTGGGCGAAAGCGTTGATGTGATGCGGGCGATTAAGACAAGTCTTGACCCGCATAACATTTTGAATCCCGGGAAATTGTTTCTCTAGTGCTTTGGCCGATCGGTTCATCAGTGGCGGTTAAAAAGGTCAGATGGCCTATAAGCCGGGTTCTGTCCACATCATAAAGATGCTGGATGACCATTCCTCTAGGGCGGCTGTTGCCAGTCGCCTCAAGCGATCTACCCGAACGTCAGGACGAAACCAGCCCTTTGCCCGAAGGCAGCGCGTTCCTATCTGATCTTGCTCCCGATGGGGTTTACCCTGCCGCCGCTGTTACCAGTGGCGCGGTGCGCTCTTACCGCACCGTTTCACCCTTACCATTAAAAAATGGCGGTTTGTTTTCTGTGGCACTTTCCCTGAGGTTGCCCTCGCCGGGGGTTACCCGGCATCGTGGTTCCGTGGAGCCCGGACTTTCCTCTGTTTTGCAACAGCGGCCATCCAGCCATCTGACCTTGGGTGAAGATGCGGCGAAAGCATGGGGGATGTCAAGCGGAATGGGAGCGGCGAGATGCTTAATGGCTTTAGCCTTCAATCTCTTCAGCCTTCAATTTCTTCCCTGAGGGCTTCTAAGTCCAGCCATTGATCTTCTTTTTGGGCAAGGGTGGTTTTATCGGCGGTGACTTGCGCGGCCAGTGTATTGAACCGTTCGCCATCTCGGGCAAACAGCGTGGGGTCAGCCAATTCCGCTTCGGCTTTGGTGATCGCGTCTTCTAAGGCGGCGATTTCAGAGGGCAGTTTTTCGAGCGCGTGTTTATCCTTAAAACTCAGTTTTGCGGTGCGTGCTTCGCGGTTGCGTTCAACCTTGGCGGCAGGTTTGCTGGCTTTCGCTTTCTTGCGTTCAGCGGTTTTAACCCGCCGTTCCAGATAATCAGAATAGCCGCCAGCATGAGGGATGATTTTTCCCTCACCTTCAAAGGCTAAAAGCGACGTCACGGTGCGGTCGATGAAATCACGATCATGGCTGATGATTAGGATCGTGCCAGCATAATCGGCAATCACTTCTTGCAGCAATTCCAAGGTTTCCATATCGAGGTCATTGGTCGGTTCATCCAAGACCAAAAAATTATGCTCTTCGGCAAATAGTTTGGCGAGCAAGAGCCGGTTTTGCTCACCGCCTGAAAGCGTTCGAACCCGTTGGGTGACTTTATAGGAATCAAACAAGAAGTCTTCGAGGTATTTTTTGACATGGACTGACCGCCCCGCCACCTCGACGGTATCACCACCCCCAGGGCAAAGCACGGTCCAAGGCGAATCCTCACCGTTCAGGGCTTCACGTTGCTGATCAAAATAAGAAGTCATCAGGCCAAAGCCTTCGCGAACCCGGCCACCATCGGGTTCAATCTTGCCCAGCAAAGCCCGCACCAAGGATGATTTGCCAATCCCGTTTGGCCCCACAATGCCAATCCGATCACCTTTGCGGATGATGCCATTAAAATGATTGAACAAGATGCGACGATCATCGTTGCTTTGCGCTTGGGTTTTCCGCATATTGAGGCCAACGCCCAATTCCATCCCCGGGCGTGTTGCGGGAACGGTGACGGTGAGGTCAATGGCTTCAAGCACCATTTGACCGCTGCCATCAACGGCGGCGGTTTCCATGCGAGCGCTTCTGCCCATGGGCGCGGCCATTTGCGCGCGGGTTTGGCGAAGCGTGTCTAAGTCTCGCATCCGCCCCATATTGCGCTTGCGGCGGGCGGAGATGCCTTCGCGAGACCAGCGTGTTTCTTCAGCGATTTTCCGATCCATTTTATAAAGTCGAGTGGCTTCTTCGGTTTGGATAACCTCAGCCCAATCGTCAAAGCCATCAAAACTGCCTTGGCGTCGGCGCAATTTTCCGCTGTCGATCCATAAGGTGCCATTGCCAATTCGCCTCAGAAACGCGCGGTCGTGGCTGATCACCACCATCGCCCCGCCTCGTGCCAACAGCATTTCTTCCATCCATTCGATGGTCGGCAGGTCAAGGTGGTTGGTCGGCTCATCCATCAGCAACACATCAGGTTCTTTGACCAAGGCTCGGGCAAGCGCCACCCGTCGGGACTCGCCACCGGAAAGACCATCGCTCATCCAGTTGGGATTCATTCCCATGCGGGTGAGCATGGCTTCGGCTTTATGGGTGGCGGCGACGTAATCGCCATCACTGCCCGTGCCGTGTTCGACAATGCTGGCCAAACTCATGCCTTTGGGCAAAGCCGGGGCTTGCGGCAAATAAGAAACGCTGGCGCCCGGGGCTATCCAAAGAGAACCTTCATCGGGTTCACCAAGACCTGCCATCATTTTCATCAAGGTGGATTTGCCCGCCCCGTTGCGACCAACAAGGCATAAACGATCGCCGGTGGATATCGTCACATCGGCATGGCGGAGCAACCACCGATCGCCAAGATTAACCCCGAGATCAGCCACCGATAACAGCGCGTCAGCCATGCACCGCCTCTTGCCGCCTCTGCGTGATGTCATCATAAGCGGTGTTAATCGTCGCGAGACGTTCGCTGGCGGCGCGGATAAATTCTTCAGGTAATCCCGCCGCCATCAACGCGTCAGGGTGATGATGGCGTGCCAAATTGATCCAGGCTTGACGTATGGTGGTGTCGCTGTCATCAGGATGAACCCCGAGAACATGATAAGGGTTGGCGTCAGGGTCACCGTAAATCAGGCAAAGTCGATCAAAACCCTTGTCATCATAGCCAAGGATTCCGGCGATTTGCTTGAGGTAATCAAGTTCAAGATCAGTGATCTGGCCATCAGCGCGCGCGATGTAAAACAGCAAATCCATCAATTGATCAAAAATCGGAGAGGCGACGGGGAACATCCCTGCCAATTGGCGGGCATAACCATCAAAGCCATCAGGGGTTTGCCGCGCGAGATCCCAAAGGCGGCTGACATTTTCAATATCCTTGGCGGGGATATCCACCTTTTGCCGGAAGGCGAGGATTTCATCGCGCGTCACATGGCCATCGGCTTTTGCCATTTTGGCGCTTAACGCGATCAACGCGATGGTGAAAGCAACTTCACGGCCTGAATTATCGGGCTGCTGTTCAATGACGTAACTGTCAACGGCATGACCAGCGAGCGCGCCTAATAACCCGCCAATCGGCCCTCCAAAAGCAAAGCCTGCCGCGCCACCAATAATTTTTCCCCAAATGGTCATGCCTTTATTTAGGCGTCCTAATCGCAACGGGCAAGTGTCATCTTCGGGCTTGCAGGGTTAAGCCGTTGCAATTAGGGTGATGCCATGTCTGAACACACGCCCACACAACAGATAGATTTGACTGGCCTGAAATGCCCCTTGCCTGTGCTTAAGGCGCGGCGAGCCATCAAAGACCTGACCGCCGGTGATATTCTTGAGGTGCTGGCGGATGATCCTGCCGCGCAATTGGATTTTCCGCATTTTTGTGAAACCGCCGGGCATGATTTGATCAAGGCCGATGTGGCGGAAACTGAAAATGGGATCAGGTTAACATTTCAAATCAAGGTCAACGCCTGATGTTCAGGTCATTGATTTTCAATTTTTTATTTTATGGCATCACGGCCATCATGGTGACTGTCGGGGTGCCGATATTGCTCTTTCCCATTTCGGTTTGCCAGAAATACGCCAATATCTGGTCTGGGATTTTGGTGTTTTTGCTCAAGCATATTATTGGACTGCGTCATCGCATCAAAGGGACGCTTCCGGATCATCCGGTGATTTATGCCGCCAAGCATCAATCGGCTTGGGAGACCATTGTTCTCTATGCGGAATTTGGTAACCCTGCGCCGGTGCTCAAAAAGGAACTGATTTATTTGCCTTTTATCGGGCTGTTTTTCCTGAAAATTCCTTCGGTGCCGATTGATCGTTCGGCAGGTCGGTTCGCCATGAAAAATTTGATGGAATCTTCGATTAAGGTTAAATCTAGCGGCGGTAGTATTCTGATTTTCCCCCAAGGCACGCGCGCAGCACCGGGGGCATCGGTTGCTGAAATTCCATATCATTCGGGGACGTTTGCGATTTATCAAGCCACTGGGCTTCCCGTGGTGCCAGTGGCTTTGAATTCAGGGCTTTTTTGGTCGCGGGCTGCTTTTATCAAACGCCCGGGGGTGATTGACGTGGAGCTGCTATCGGAAATTCCGCCGGGGTTAAACCGCCGCGAATTCATGACGCGGCTTGAAGAGTCGATTGAAACCGCCACCAATCGTTTGCCCGGGATGGCTGAAGCCGCTAAAGCCAATGCCATTAAATCCATCGACTAGCGCCACGATCAGCGTATACTGAACCGATTAACCCTGAAGGAGAAAAGCCATGGATGGGGGATTTGGCGGCGGCGGTCGCCAGCGCAATGTGCTGGGCGGGGCATTGGCTCTTTGTTCGGAAGACCCTGTTACCGGTTTTTATCGCACGGGTTGTTGCGAAACAGGCCCACAAGATCATGGCGTGCATACGGTTTGTGCCGTGATGACCGATGAATTTCTCGCCTTCAGCAAGAGCCGTGGCAATGATTTGTCAACGCCGCGCCCGGAATTTGGATTTGCAGGGCTTAAAGCCGGTGATCGTTGGTGTCTTTGCGCCGCGCGCTGGCGTGAGGCCTATGAATCTGAAATGGCACCGCATGTGGTCTTGGCGGCGACCAATATGGCCACGTTGCGTATTGTTGATCTGGACGCCCTGAAATCCATGGCGATTGATATGAATTAGGAGTCTTGAATGATTGCCCTTGATCAAAAAGTTCGTGTTCGTTGCACCGATACCGACGTCGAAGCGGATGGCGTAATTATCCGCATACGACCCGATGGCTTTGATGTTAGCCTAGGCGAATTAATCATCCATCTGCGTAAACATAAGCCCGGCATTTATGTGGGGCAGCAATCGGGCATGGAATTTGTGGTTCGAACCAATGGCTGAAGAAAACAACAATCAACCGCCACCAACTGACGATGGCGCGCCTGTGCTTGATCACGCTGATCGCTGGATTTATGGCGTTTGGATTGTGGTGGCGTTGATCGCTGTGGCTATTCTCCCCTTTGCCAGCCGAATGGGTGATGTGGCAAGGGCGATTGCTAGTTTTTGTGGGTTTACCCTTAGTTAAAGGTTTTCAGTCAAAATGTGGGACGCGTTTACTTTATCATACCCCAATGACATGGTGGTGGTGATTGCTCTTTGCTTTGTGTTGGCAGGCCTGGTGAAAGGCACAATCGGGATGGGGATGCCGGCTATTCTAATGGTGACCTTAACCTTGTTCATCCCTCCCATTGAAGCCATCCCGATTATTGTCTTACCGATGTTGTTTGTGAATGTGTTTCAATTTTTGCGCGGCCCCCAACCCAAAGCCACGGCGCGAAAATACGCGGTCTTTGTGGCGGCGATGACGGTGGTGATGGGCGTGACGGCGTTTAATATTCGCTCCTTCCCTGAATCTGTATTGCTCACGTCGATTGGGGTGGCGATGATCCTTTTTGCCGTGCCTAGTCTTTTTGGGTGGCGGTATCCGGTGGGGCCAAATCCGCTTTGGCAAGTCTTGGCGGGGGGCGCGTCAGGGGTGATTGGCGGGTTGAGTTCGGTATGGTCTCCGCCGGTGGTGATGTATTTGATGGGGCGCGATGTCGGCAA
This sequence comes from uncultured Hyphomicrobiales bacterium, assembly GCA_964399415.1. Taxonomy (GTDB): domain Bacteria; phylum Pseudomonadota; class Alphaproteobacteria; order Puniceispirillales; family UBA1172; genus JAGWAQ01. Next base: position 8,080 of record CAYNQW010000008.1, on the reverse strand, counting down.
AGATGAATTCATTGGCGCCATTGGCTTTATCTTTATGGTCGGCAGCGTGACCCTCGCCTTGGCGTTAGGGTCTATTGAATTGCTGACGGTGGATATTATTTTGCCATCCATTGTGGGGCTGATTTTGACCATGATCGGTTTTCGTACTGGTGAAATCATCCGCCAGCGCATTAATCTTGAGATGTTCCGGCGGCTGGTGTTGATCGCGTTTCTGATCATGGGCGGCCGTTTGGTGCTGATCAGTTTCTTTTGATCATAGGAGACCGCGATCATGCTATCGCAAGCGTTTGAAGATTTGAGAACAAACTGTCTTGCCCTGACCGAAGGTGAGGATGATGCCATTGCGATAATGGCGACGGTGGCGGCGGAATTTTACAACAGTATCGACGGTTTCGATTGGGTGGGGTTTTATCGCGTTACCGCGCCAGATATGCTTAAAATTGGCCCATATCAGGGCGGTCACGGCTGCTTGCGGATTGCATTTGACCAAGGGGTATGTGGGGCGGCGGCAAGACAGCGGCAAACCCAGCGGGTGGATGATGTTGATGCTTTTCCCGGCCATATCGCGTGTTCTTCTTCCACGCGGTCGGAATTGGTGGTGCCGTGCTTTGACCGCAAGGGTGAATTGATCGCGGTCTTTGATATTGATAGTGATCAGCCCGCCTTTTTCACCCCTGACCACCAACAGTTTTGCGAGGCGTTGATGGCTGAAATTTTTGGCCGTCTATAAGGCAAAAGAAAAGGGGCGTTTGCCCCTTTCCCGTGATGGTATCGAACAGAATAATAAAAGGCTAGCCGGCAAGATTGAGGCTGCTCATCATGCCGTTGTTAAACCCTGCAAATTCTGTTTTTAATATTGCATCACTAGACATGTGACCACCTCCTTTCGATTGTTGAACATGATAAAATCATAACATCAATCGACCGAGGCGCAAGATAGATTAAGAGGCTTTCTTATGGCCGCCCATGATCATTTTGACCGGCACCAGAATGGTCACCTTGCCGGCTTGTTCAAAGATCAGCGTTAGGCTCACCATTTCCCCCTCAGTGGGTTGCGCGCTTAACCCCATGAACATCAAATGCAATCCCCCTTGCTGAAGGGTTACGGTTTCACCGGCTTTGATTTCAAGGCCATCTTTGACCGGTCGCATTTTCATCACGCCAGCTTCCATTTCCATGGAGTGAATTTCGCTTTTCTGCGCGCCTGAAAATTCAACGCCGATCAATCGGTCTGCGTTCGTGCCATTGTTTGTGATGGTCATGTAAGCCGCGGTTACTTTGCTGCCAGGTAGAGCCGCGCGCATCATCGCTTGGTCAATCGTAAGCGATCCATGGGTGATGGGTTCTGCTTGCGCCATCCCAAGGCTTGGCAACAATAGCATCACGAAAAGAGCAAAGAAGTTTCTTACCATAATTGGTCTCATTTTTGGTCGATTGGCATTGGATGATTGCGTTATGGTTCTTGATGAGGGTAACGTCAAGATGAAGAATAAAAATTGTATCAAAGAAAGAGCAAGCACGGGCATGGGGATGCATATCGTTATTTCGACTTTTGATCGTCCTCAAGGCATGAGGGCAGAAGATTTGATCGAAAAGTTCAATCAATCGGCACCGATTTATCGTGACTTAGAAGGATTGATCCGCAAGCATTATTTGTTGGGTTGTGAAGACGACAAGGCTGGCGGCGTTTATGTCTTTGCGAGCCGCGATGACGCCGAAGCATGGTTCACCAAAGACCGCATTGCATGGGCAGAAGAACGGTTTGGAAAAATCACCTTCCAGCGTTTTGATGTGCCAATCGAAGTGACCACCTCGCCGCCAATGATCACCCCTCATCCCATCCCTTCAAGAGAAAGCCAATAACATGACTGCTGTAACATTACTGGATGGTGGCCTTGGCCAAGAAATCAGCAATCGGTCCAGCGGAAAAGCTCATTCGCTCTGGTCGGTGAAAGTGATGATGGAACGCCGGGATATTGTTGAGGCTGTTCATCGCGACTTTATCAAGGCTGGGGCAGGGGTTATTGCTATCAACGCCTATACCGCGACGCCATCGCGCCTTGAACATAATGGCCATCTCGATTGGTTTGATGATGCCCAAGCCCTCGCCGTTGCATTGGCGCAACAAGCGCGTCAAGACACAGATCAGCAATCGGTTCAAATTGCAGGCTGTTTGCCGCCATTGGTCGCCAGTTATGTCACTGAAGTGAGCAAAGCCTATGACGCCTCGCTCGATGAATTTCGTCAAATTTGCGCCCGGCAAGCCCATGGTGTTGATGTGATGTTTTGTGAAACCATGGCTATTATCACCGAGGCTATGGCGGCGATTGATGCCGCAAAAGAATGCGGCAAGCCGGTCTATGTGGGCTTTACCGTCAATGATGATGCGTCCAATACCTTGCGTTCAGGTGAGCGGCTTGAAGACGCGGTGAACGCCGCCGCTGATCGCGGTGTTGATGGGGTGCTGGTCAATTGTTCTATTCCAGAAGCGGTGACAGCAGCCATGCCGGTGCTGGCAAAATCAGGGCTTCGTTTTGGCGGCTATGCCAATGGTTTTACGTCGATTTCAGCACTCAGGCCGGGCGGCAATGTTGATTCTTTGTCAGCGCGAACAGACCTTGATCCTGCCGCTTATGGCGGCTTTGTTCAGCAATGGCTGGATGCTGGGGCTTCAATCATAGGCGGTTGTTGTGAAGTCGGCCCAGACCATATCGCTTATTTGGATCGTATGCTGAAAGAAAACGGATTTGAACGGCAACCGCTTTGATATGCCATAGGAGATCGACAAGCCCATGACCACCAATGATCTAAATTCTATTATTGATCTGACCCGCCATCCAATTAATGATCCCCAATGGGTGGCTGAGATTAAAACGCAACTCGATGACAACGGCGTGGTGACCTTGCCCGGGTTTTTGACGTCATCGGCGCTGGCGGAAATGATCAAAGCCGCAGAGGCTGAGCAACACTTGGCTTTCTACACAAGCGGCAGCCATAATGTTTACCTGACGCCGAAAGACAATTCTTTGCCCGATGACCACGCGTTCAATCGGCAGGTGGCCTCTTCTAAAGGGTGCATTACCACCGATCAAGTGCCAAAAGATTGTGGCTTGCATGACATTTACCATGACCTGTCTTTTCAGCGGTTTATTGCGGCGGTGGTGGGGGTGCCGTCGGTCTATCCTTACGCCGATCCGCTGTCATCCATCAATATTCACTACGCCGCAGAAGACCAAGAATTGGGCTGGCATTTTGATAATTCCAGTTTTGCCATCACCTTGTTGTTGCAAGCACCCGAGGCGGGGGGCGTGTTTGAGTATGTCAAAGACCTTCGGGATGCCGGACAAGGCGAGATGAATTATGAAGGCGTCGCCAACGTGCTTGATGGCAAGGTTCCGCCGCAAGTGTTAACCATCGACCCCGGCACATTGGTTCTGTTTCGAGGCCGCAATTCCATGCATCGCGTGACCCCCACCCAAGGCGACCGAACGCGTTATCTGGTGGTGTTGGCGTATAATGACCAACCTGGAATTTCGCTGTCCGAAAATGCCCGCATGACCTTTTATGGCCGATTGGGTTAAACGCCACGCCTTTCTGCGATTGGAATTAGATGGTGATGGTAACGCCCAAATTCGTTTCCGCCAGACGATCAAAGACGTAACCGCCGATGGCGGTGTCTTGAGCGCCCGTGCCCGTAAGATCGCAAATGGTGATCATCTCATCATCAACCCGGCCTTTGACCTTACCGTTAATGATGTCGCCGATTTCCACCGGCTGATGCCTAGGCGATAATCCAGAAGCGATCACCGACCGCCATTCCCCCAAGGCTTCGACTTGGGAAAACCGATCGCAAGCGTAAAGATCAGCCGCCACAATCGCCGCGGGGTCAATTTCATTCTTTTCCCCTTGATCCGAACCCATGGCGGTAATGTGTAGGTTTGGATGCAACCATTCGGATTGGATCAATGGTTGCGTTGACGGCGTTGTGGTGATGACCAATTGGCTTTCGCGTGTTGCGGTTTCCGCGTCGCAGGTTTTGACGTGAACGCTATCGCCAAAATGCTGGCGCAGATCATCGGCGCAAGTTTCAGCGTGATCAGGGTTGCGTCCTGCCACCAATAGCGTTTTGAACGGTCTTTCGAGATAAGCCGCTTGCGCTTGCAATCGCGCTTGAATCCCACTTCCGATTACCGCCGCTGTCGTCACTTGTTGGGGCGCGAGCAATCGCGCCGCTAGCCCGCCCGCCGCCGCTGTTCGAATATCGGTTAGGTAGCCGTTATCCATAAACAGCGATTTGATCAATCCTGTTTGCGATGCGAAAAATACCACCAATCCATTGAGGCTAGGTAAGCCCAAGGATGGGTTGTTAAAAAACCCCGGGGAGATTTTCATGGCAAATCCATCCATCCCCGGCACATAGGCGGTTTTGACATCGACTTCGCCATGATGCTCGGCAATGGCCATGGAAAGGATGGGCGGCATGACGACATGACCTTGGCTGAGCGCTGAGAAGGTCTGCGCCATCAAGTCAATCATCCCGTGATCAAGCGACACCACCTGCCGCAATTCACCCTCGGTATAGAGTTTGACGTCATAAGTCATAGGGCTGGCCTTTAATGGTGACGTCGCCGAGTTGAACATCGAGACCGCTAACAATGCGAGTATACATCTGCATATCCACATTGCGTCCAGTAATCACCGCCGCAACAGGTGTTTTTAGCGATTTGATTTTACCGTTCATCACCGCCGCGATCCCAACAACACAAGCGCCTTCAGCGATGATCCGATCTTCGTAATAGAGTTGTTGCATGGCGCGATAAATCTCGTCTTCTGTGACCAAAATCACGTCATCCAGCAAATCTCGACAGAGCGCGAAAGAATGCTGGTTATCAAGCCCAATGCCGCCGCCAAGGCTATCGGCAAGACTTGCCACTTCCCCGACCTCAACGGGTTTTCCAGCTTGGAGGGAAGCGTGCATGGACGCGCCGCGATCCATGCTGATGCCAATCACGCGGATCGAAGGTTTGATGGTTTTTGCCGCCAAGGCAATCCCCGCCGCCAGCCCGCCGCCCGATAAAGGCACAAGAATCGTTTCCAGATCAGGGCGTTTTTCCAATAACTCAAGCCCGATGGTGCCCTGTCCAGCGATGACATGGCGGTCATCAAAAGGCGAGACGTCAATATAGCCTTCCTCGCGGCAAAGTCGTTCCACTTCCAGCGCCGCCTCATCTTGAGACGTGCCAGTGATGCGTGCTTCTGCCCCGAGGGCGCGAATGCCATCAACCTTGGTTTGCGGCACCAAAGACGACATGCAAATGATCGCTGGAATGCCGCGTTGCGCCGCGGCAAACGCCACGCCGCGTCCGTGATTGCCCGTGGAAAAACAAGTAACGCCCCGAACCCCTTGTTCAAGGGAAGCGATTGCTGTCATCGCGCCTCTAATTTTGAACGCTCCGATGGGCTGCATATTTTCCAGTTTCAGCAAAAAATCACCGCCGCAATGCTTGGCCATAAAGGGGGATGGAATCAACGGCGTATGATCAGCAATACCTGCAATGACGTTTTGCGCGTGGCGAAGATCATTGATGGTGATGGTTTCTGGTTTGGACATCGTAACCTCTAAATTGATGCCCTAATCGTAACAGGTTTTGAACAAGGGACAAGATTATGGCTGGGGGTTGGTCAAAAAGTAATGAAAACTTGTGAATAAAAATTTATTTACAATTTTTCTTAATCTGATTAAACTTCAGAAATTGATCACAAAAGGAAGGAGCCTCTGATGAAATTCAATCAGGAAGTCCGAAAGCGTGTAACCGATCTCCATATATTTCTGCATAAAGCAGAAGCGTATTTGCCCGATTGTCAGAATGGTGATGAATTTGTCGCTAAAGTCTTTGATGCTTTTGAAAATAAGCCGCAGTTTCTGTCCAACGAAGAATGCGAAGAAATGCTGCTTGAAATATGGAAAGCCTACAAGGATGGCCGTTTGCCAGGTTAAGGCCACCGTTTAAGCCAGATGGAATTGACCCAAGACTTTTTCTTCGCGCATTGCCATCACGCGAAATGGTATGATGAAATGCAATAAAAGGAGCAAGCGGGCTTCCATTATTGGGCATTTCCGGCATAGTGAAGAACGACTTAATCAAAAAGGAAAAACCGATGCCTAAAGTTCTGCAAATTGTCACGTATAAATCTATTTCGGATCCCGATAAACTTGCGGCTTATGCAAAACTTTCAGCGCCAGCGATGCAGGCGCAAGGTGGCCGTATCTTGGCACGCGGTATGCCGGCTGCGGTTAAAGAAGCTGGAGAAGCAACCCGAACCGTGGTGATCGAATGGGACAGCATGGACGCGGCTGAAGCCGGCTATAATAGTGCTGGTTATCAAGAAGCGCTCGCGGCGTTGGATGGCAGCGCGGTTCGTGAATTCCGTTATGTAGAGATGGTTTAAGCCGCGGCGGATCAAGCCCAGCCTACACCTTATCCTTAAAGCATAGATTAACCAGCGCCATGGCGAGGATGGCGCCGATGATTTGCGCGGCGATAAAAGGCAACGTGTCGCCATAATGGATGCCGGAAAACGTATCGCTCAAGGTGCGGGCGATGGTAACAGCAGGATTGGCAAAACTTGTGGACGCTGTAAACCAATAGGCGGCGGTGATGTAAAAGCCAACCAAAGCGGGGATGGCATCAGGGCGAAAACGCACCCCCAGCAAGATAGTGACCAACAGACCAAAAGTCGCGACGATTTCAGAAAAATATTGCGGCAAGCCAGATCGAGCGTGGGTTGATAATTGCCATAACTCAAGATCAAACATCGCATGGGCAATCCAAGCCCCAGCGATACCGCCGCTAATTTGCGCCAATACATAAAAACCAAAGACCATGGTGGATAATTCGCCGCGCAACCGCATCACCAAGGATACCGCAGGGTTAAAATGCGCGCCGGAAATAGGGCCGAAGATAGTGATGATCACATAAAGGATAGCACCGGTTGCAATGGTGTTGCCGAGTAACGCGAGGGCAACATTTCCGCCCGCCAAGGTTTCCGCCATAATCCCAGACCCCACGACGGTGGCAACCAGCATCAAAGTGCCAATGGCTTCGGCGAAACAACGTTGACCTATGGTGAACATGATTTGACTATACTCTCGAAAGGTTACAGTTTTGTAACATGATCACGTCTTGGATACAATTTTACCGAATGAGGGAAGCATGAAGATGACCAGAGTGCAAGTAAGCGTTTGGTGATCAATTTGATATCAATAAAAATTAGAGGGCTGTCAATGGAACATGGCAATCAGTTGCTGAACGTGCCCTTCAAGCCTTCCGTGACTCCGCGTTGGCGTTCGCCAAAAGAGCAATCGGCGGTGATTTGCTGAAACTCTTGCGCCTTAAAAATCATGCCGTCATATTCCACGTCTTTGACGCTGGAATTCAAGACCAATTGCAGTTTTTCGCCCATGGTCGCGTCAATGGTGATCCGCCCTTTTGCGATCGAATAACGGCGGCCATTGGCCAATTTCTGAATAGCAAAATAACTGGCAGGCACATCGCAATCGTTTTTCAATTCAATCTCAGCGCGAATGGCGCGGGCATCATCCGCCGATTGGCTAATTTCATTGGATAAATACCAGCCAATCGCAAGAAACGGGAGGATGAGCCAGAGAAGAGTTTTGATCAGTTTATTCATAGCGGCTTACAAAAAAATTGTTCAGACGAGTGTCAATCGCTCTAACGTAAAGACTGTGCCTTGGATAGCGCTGAATTTAGATGATTTGCCTAAGCGTTTCAACCGCCACTAAAACTTACATCATGGCCACAAGGATTTTATTTCTTCGGTACAGCCACACAAAAATAGCGAACCATATCGTGGGTGGTCAAATTGCTAAACATTCCACTTTTAGAATTTACATTCATGAGGTAAGCGTCACGGTGGCATTTGCGGCCACTCTCATAAGTGACATCGGTGATCATTTCATGGGATTGATTGGCGATGCTATCAAAATGTTTGATCACCATTTTCCATTCCTTTTCCAAGGCGAAGGCTGATTGGCTCAGCGCCAGCACAATGATGCCGG